>NZ_JACAEU010000135.1:0-87892 GCF_013388695.1 Fischerella sp. | reverse complement strand
TGGGAATAAATCAAACTATGTTACGAAACATAAACACGCTTGAAAGCTTTAACAATGACCAATGACAAAGGACAAATGACGATCTTAACTAGTTAGCTTTATTTGTGCTGACCTACTTATTCTTGATTGTGCCTTTTGATAGATATTGATATTTAGTGACAAATGGTATACTCTTTTTTCTCAATATTGTACGTAATAATTCTGTGTAGTGAGGATTACTATTGATATGTCTGAGATGTCTGGCAGGAAGACAGACGCATTAAAAAGTTGGTTGATAGCAATCACACTCCTGTTTAGTTTATCACCGACTATAATTTTCTTTGCTGTCTCAAAAGTTGAGGGATTGTCAAATGAACAAAAAGTTGTTAATAGAAATCAAGCATTAAATACAACAGCCACATTTTTTCTAGGATTGGCTGTTATGGTTAATGCTTTCTATGCAGCCAAGCGTACCGAAGCAATGCAAAAGAGTGCGATCGCTGCTGAAAAAAGCAATGAAATTGACATCAAAAAATTACAGCTAGCGCAAGAGCAGTTGATTGCAGAACGCTGGATGACAGCGGTAACTCAACTTGGGCATGAGGATGTAGCAACACGGACAGGGGCAATTTATGCCTTAGAAAAAGTAGCCCAGGATTCACCACAAGAATACTGGACAATTATGGAAATCCTCACTGCCTTTGTGCGAGAAAATGCTGGCATTAAGATAGATCGGGAAAACTCTGTTGAGGAACTCGCAAAAATAGCCAGAGTTTCCACAGATGTACAAGCGGCCCTGACAGTAATTGGCAGACGCAATCCGCAACAAGACCGAGAAAATCAAAAACTCGATCTACGCAATACAGATATCAGACGAGTAGACTTGACAAATGCCAATTTGCAACGTCTAGACTTGCGGGGAGCAAACTTGATTAAAGCAGACCTGCGGAAAGCTAACTTGTTTGAGACAGACCTCGAAGGTGCTAAACTTTGCGGCACAGTTCTTTATGAAGCCAATTTGCAATCATGCAATCTGCAAGAAGCCAACCTCTGTGGGGCAAATTTAAATAAAGCCAACCTCTGTGGGGCAAACTTGCGGTCTGCGAATTTATCTGGAACTAGTTTGCGTGCTGCCAATTTCTCAGGAGCAAACCTGTACAAGGCTAACTTGCAAGGAGCAAACCTAAAAGTAGCTAATCTCTCGAAAGCCAAGTTGTTTCTTGCCAACTTGCAAGGAGCAAAGCTTGGTAAAGCCAACTTACAACTGACAGGTTTAATCGGTGCAAATCTCAGCCAAGCTAACCTAAATGGAGCCAATTTGCAACAGGCAAACTTGAACGCTGCCAAACTGGAATATACAGAGGTATTTTTTGCTAATTTCTGTGAAGCCAGCCTTAGAGAAGCGGATCTTTCAGGAGCAAACCTGATGGGAACAAACTTGCAAAAAGCTATGTTCCATGAAGCTAATCTCTGCGGTGCAAATCTCATGGGAGCCGATCTGTTCGGAACAAATCTGTGTGATGTCAAGCTAGCAGGGGCAAACTTGACAGGAGCCAAAAATTTGCAATCACAGCAGATTAGGTTTGCAGTAGGCGATCGCACAACCGTTCTACCAGCCTATTTGGAAACTCCTGTACATTGGATGCGTTCCGAATATTCACATCAATCTGCTTCTGAAGCAGAATAAATAACTTTTGGGCAGCACAATCCCGATAACTACCTAAAGCTTTCTTAACGCAAAAATCAATTTTTCTAGCATATCACCTTTCCAGGGTGCTTCCCAAAATATAAACTTACGTAAATATTCAATGTAAAATTTTAAATTACTTCATAAATATCAGAACCTCGCACTCAAGACTTTATCTCTGATGCATCGATAAGACTAGCAGGCTGGCAAGGATGCCTATAAGCTCTTTTGGATCAGACTTTCAGTATTTTTATTTTTGAGATTTTTTTAAAAAGAGATGATGAGTATTGTGGAAGCGTTAGTTGAATTCCGAACAGATAAGGTAATAAAAAGTTAAATAAGCTGACGGATGGTTCCGGTTTTGTTAAAAAATATATGAAGAAGTAAACCAGGGTGCTATGAATCCCATCTTCTCGAAGGATTACTCGACCGCTTCCAAATCACACAACTAGTGATTCTGTCCAGAATATCGACCTGACAAAGTTGTCTCTAATGGAATTCAAAGCATGGCTATCATAGAAGTTACTACTGCCGCAGATAGTGGAGAAGGTTCTTTACGAGCAGCGATCGCATCTGCCGAAGCAGGAGATACCATCAAGTTTGCTTCCAACCTCTCCAACCAAACGATCAAACTCAGCAGTGGCGATCTGAAGATTATGAAGGATCTGACCATTGATGGAGCAGGGGCAACAAATTTAACGATTAGCGGAGAAAATGCCAGTCGAGTATTTGATGTAACCAGAAAAATCAAAGTTGCCTTCAAGAACCTAAACATCGCTAACGGTAAAACCACTGAAGCAGGCGGTGCTATTAATGTTGATTACGACACGAATATAACGATAGAAAACTGTCAATTTAAAAATAATAAGGCTGGTATAGGTGGAGCCGTCCGTCTTGGTTACAATGTCGAAGCCACAGTGCAAAACAGCAAATTTGATGGTAATGATGGTACCTTAGCAAAATCTAACTTCAGTGCTGGGGCGATCGCTACCAATGGCGGCGGTGAACTCACTATCAAAGGTAGCGAATTCACCAACAACAAAGGGGTGAATGGCGGGGCGGTTTATAAATTGATGGGTGATTTGAGCGTAGAAAACTCAAGTTTTCTTAACAACAGTTCAAAAGGCGGTCTCGGTGGCGGTGCCATCTTAATCGATGGAGCAAACCAGAGCGGGCCTAGTTCCACCGAGGGGGGTCAGATTAGCATCCGTGGTAGCCACTTTGAAGGAAATGAGACCGAAGGGGAAGGCGGTGCCATCATGTCCTGGGGTTACGGTTTAGACAAGATGCTTGTCGAAGACACCACTATAGTCGGCAACTCAGCAAAAACCGGTGAGATCAAGGGGCGAGGGGGTGCCCTGCGAGTTCACGGCGAACTGACACTTCGTAACGTCAGCATTGCCAACAATACTGCCGACAATCAAGGTGGAGGCTTGTGGTCTGACGGACAACAACCAGTCGAAATCAGCAACAGCACCTTTTCTGGAAATAAGGCGATTGGAGATGCAGGCGGGGCAATGATTCTGAACAGCCACGAAAACGCCCCTGTCAACATTGTCAATACCACCATTGTCAAAAACGATGCCGGACGGGCTTCTGGGGCAATTTGGTTCGGACATAAGAATAAGCCTGTAAAACTTACCAACTCAATTGTTGCTCACAATACGTCAGGTACTCGGTTACAACAGCAGGTTGTGTTTGAATTACAAGATGGTGGCGGTAACATTGAATGGTCAGATGACAAGATAGCCAATCAAGTAGTAGCGGGTAGTAAGAAGGTTGATCCTCTTGTTGGAGATTTACAAAACATTGACGGGCATCTAGTACATAAGCTCGCATCAAACAGCCCCGCCATCAATGTTGGTAAAAAAGGTACTGGTATACCAACTATAGACCAGCTGGGAGTAGAGCGAGATGGTACACCAGATGCTGGAGCATTCGAGGTGGCTTCTAGTAAACCTGCGGAGGTACTTTCCAGTAACAGTACTCAACCTAGCACATCTTCAGGACAGAATCAGTCCAACCCCAATTCAACCAGCACTGTCATGGGTACTTCGCTCATTAAGGGTGATGAACGTAATGACAACCTCAAAGGCAGTGAAAGCAACGAAAAATTAGTTGGTAACAATGGTGGCGATACTATCAATGGTAACGGAGGAAATGATGTCTTGCTTGGTGGCAATGACAATGATTTCTTAAGTGGTGGTACTGGTCAAGATATCCTAATTGGTGGCAATGGTAAGGATGTCCTGATTGGTGGAGCAGGCAAGGACAAGTTTTCTTACGAAAACTTTTCGCAAAGGGGTGATACCGTCTTCTATTTTGAACCAACAAAAGACGTAATTGACATTAGCAAAGTTTTAAATGGATCTACATCTTCCAACCGCAAATCTTTCCAGGAATACGTACAACTAAAGCAAGTCGGCTCTGACACGGTTGTTAGCGTTGACGTAGATGGTAGCCTCAACCGCAATAATTTTCAGGAGCTTTTGAAGCTGAAAAACTTTACAGCCAATAATTTGACTGAGAATAACTTCGTTTTATAGCAGTTTGATAAGGCGGCAGGAAAGGTTAAGAGGCCATTTAACCTTTTCCCTGCTTATACCTATTGTGATATGGGCAGGACAGATCGCACAGGACGGGCGAGACGCCCATCCCACAAGAAAATCATCATGCACCAAATTAGTCCGATCGCGCTAGTACAATGCGTTTAAGTCTTGTTAAGAATCTTTCGGGAAATAGTTTCCAGTAGTAGTGACTGAGATGAATGTAAAAAGAAGTGGTCTCCTGGCAACATATGCAATGAGAAAGAAGCACTGGTTTGTTCCTGCCATGCTTGGATGTTCTCACAGCTGACTTCTTGGTCTTGCAAACCGCCAAAAGCAGTGATAGGACAATCTAGCGGCGGTTTTTGGGTATAAACGTAAGTTTCTAAGACTGCAAAATCTGCCCGGAGAATGGGAAGAAATAATTGCATGAGTTCGTCGTTTTCCAACAATGCTTGTGGAGTACCGTTCAGACGACGCAACTCTTCAATGAATTTAGCTTCTGGTAAAGCGTGAATTGGTGGCTTTTGGTCAGCAATTTGAGGAGCCCTGCGACCAGATACAAACAGATGATTTGGGATCAAATCATACTGTTTGCGGAGTAGACAAGCTAATTCAAAACTAATGAGTCCACCCATGCTGTGACCGAAGAAAGCAAATGGTCTGTCTAAGTTTGATTTGAGAACGCTAGCCAATTCTTCGACTAGAGGCTCTAATCGATTAAACGGAGACAATTTTATCTGCATTCCTCTTCCAGGAAGTTCGATCGCACAAACTTCAACTGTTCCAGGGAGATTGTCTGACCAACGACGAAAGATATTAGAGCTTCCACCAGCGTAGGGAAAACAAAATAACCGTATTTTGGCATTAGGATTGGGTTTGGGACAAATCACCCAAGAGTTGAAATTTGAAGTATTTGGCATTAAAGGCTCCGTGCTGTTTGGCAATGCGATATTGTCTGTTGCTGTCATCAAAAACTTGTTAGCAGCAGAGGAGGTAAAGAGCTTTAAAATACAAAACTCCTCATTCGCACATCTTTAAATTTATCTAATTGCACAAAAATATAAAAATGAAACGCCGACACGCTATTCACAATGCTGCGATCGCTACAGTCACTACTGCCACCCTAACACCCTGTACCAGAGCTAGTACATCTGGTGGGCTAAAAACCGGACTGCCAAATGTCCGGTGATGAATGGCAACAAGCTAGCCCAAGTCTTTGAGTGCTGTTAAATTTCTTTAAAGATGGAGAGCGAGTTTAGACCATACATGCTTTCTTACACAAAAGAAGTTTTTTCATAAAAAGTTAATATTATTGTAATAAAACTTAGAGCGAAAAATATCCACCAAACTAAATAGTGATTAGGTTTTCAAAAATTAATTACCAATTGCCTAATAAGAGTTTTTACTTTTGACTCATGCCTTGCAGAACTAACCTAATGGCATAAACTAAATCTACCTTGGTAGAGAGGTTAAAGACTAATACATAGTTGAGGATGGTATTTAGAACTTTAGAAACTCTATTTCTGCTTTTTAGGTGAAAACAATGACGGGAAACTTGTTAGCTGCCTTAATCACAGCTTTAAGCTTGTTAATTGTTGATTTAGTTGTTCCTGGTGTTGATATTGCTAATTTTCCAGCAGCTTTAATTGCTGCGCTAGCTATTGGCTTAGTCAACGGTTCTGTGAAGCCAGTTCTATCCGCCCTATCCTTACCACTTAACTTCTTATCCTTTGGAGCATTTTCACTCATTGTTAACGGCATTTGTTTCTCGCTCGCAGCATTTTTAGTTCCTGGATTCAGCGTTCATGGAGTTTTAGCTTTTCTTCTCGGTCCTGTAGTTCTGTCTTTGTCTAGTACTTTCATCAACAATTACTTCGCTGAAAGAAATCTGGCTTTGAAAAGCAGTGAAGAAACAAAATCTAAAGCTGAATTACCCTCCAGCTAACTATCAGTATTCAGCAGAACAGACGCGAGCGATCGCGTCTACAAAAGCAGCAAATCAAGATGATAGTTGGAAGAAAAATACCAAAGTAAAATAATTCCTAGGATGGAGTTAGTAGTTCGGTTAATTTCCGAAAATAAAAAACAGAAAGAAACAAATTAGAAAAAATAGCAGCAGAAATACCATGAAATTACTTCGTTATCTCCTCGCTTTCTTGTTACCTCCTATTGGCGTTTTCATGGCATATGGAGTAAGTACAACTTTGTTTATTAATATTTTACTTACTCTTCTCGGTTGGCTTCCCGGCGCTATTCATGGTGTTTGGGCAATTGCCAAATACGAAGAAAGACTTAACAGAGAGGTATATTAAGCCTGTGGTGAAGCCTTGATTTAGTCTCTTCATAAATCTTGAGTTTATCCCTTCTCTCTCCTAATTAAGGAAGAGAAGGGATAATTAATTGTTAAAATTCCTCGTCCCTTGTGGGCGAGGAATTTGGTAATGGGTAATCGGTAAAGTGACTAGTACGTCAAAAAAATTCAGGGTGGACATTATCCACCCTATACTTAATAGCTAGTTAACACTTTTTATTTAACAGCTTTATCACTTGGTTCTTTTTCTTTTAGCCAGTCAGCAACAGATAACAATAAATCCCTCAATACTTGTCGTAGCTGATACTCTTTTCTCGCTATGGACGTACCTGCTTCACCAAGTTTTTCTTCTACTTGAGAGTGTTTTTGTTGTACCTGTGCAACAACTTCTTCAGCCTGGGGTCGAGCTTGCTGCAACCAGTTTTTAGCCTGGTCTAGATAATCTTTAACCTCTTCAGAACGTCCACCATAGCGTGCAGCTAAATTAGCTCGAACAATTGCCAGTTGTGCTTGTAATTGAGCGTAGCGTTTCTTTAATAAAGCTACTTCTTCACTATTTTGGATTGCATTGATGGCAGAATCGATGGCGGTTTTTGTTTCAGTAGGTTTTTCGCTACCACTCTCTTGAATCTCTGCTAAAATTCCATCAACTTCTTGTTGAATTTTATTTTCTTCTTCATCCAATTTTGCTTGTAGCTGTTTAACTTCTGCCTGAGTTTTAGCAATGGATTCATGGCGTTTACTATTAACAGCTTCCAATGCTCCTTCAATTGATGCCGTCACTTCTTCTTTAAATTCGCCACCTTTTGCTTGCAAGTTCTCAACTACAGTAGAGATGGCATCTCTAACAATAGTCCGAAGTTCGCCGGAGCCTTCTTTAAATTCAGAAACAACCTGAGAAACTGCGGATTTGACAATTTCGCGAATTCGCTCTGCTCTTAATTGCCCAGTTTCTTTTGCTTGTTGGAGGTCAGTTTTAATTCGTTCTTTGATATTGTTAGACATCTTTTAGATAGGTTTGGATTTAACTAATTTGGATAGAAATTCATAGGAGCACTATGCCACACTGATATTGTGGCGTAGGCTTTTCTGAAGCAGTACTTCCTTTAGATAGAAAATCACCAACTCAAAAACAGCTTACTTCCAAAGGTATAGATCCATAGAAACTAAAATACTTACATCTATACTTCTAACAGCAGTCTCAAGTAGCACAATGAAAACCACTATAAAATTCATCGGAACACATTGCAGACAACACCAGAGTATTTCAATTCTCTCTTGATACAGAGGATCTAAACAATATAGATGCTATATCTAGCAAATCACGAGATTTGTATCAGTTGATCGGTGACTGTGGTGACGAGTATCGCAGATAGACAATTCCAAAAAATCAAAGCACGTCTGTACTGGTGATTGGTGATTGGGTACTGGGTGTTGGGATTTTTAATTCCTAATCCCCAGTTCCTAGTCCTGTGTGTATCTGTGGTCGATTTCCAAAACATGATTTTTGCCTGCCGTTTTAATTCACATCAGGCGTAAAACCTAAAAAATACTGGAGTTGAAATTCAACTCCAGTATTTAGTAAATATGTTCAACCTCTACTCGGTTGTAATCTACTGAATTTATGTTTTACGGTGTTGTACTAAACACAACATCCACCCAGTAGTTACTCGAAGCATAAGAGGAAGTGGGAAAAGCAGGGTTGGCGCTATAATTATAAACACCGTTGCCACCGCTTGCGCCATCAGCTAATGCATGTAGTGGCGGTTTATCTACAGCAGAGGTAAAGTAATTCTCGGTTACGGAGTACTTGCCGACATCGGTGTGATAAGACGCTACGTAGACAGTATTGGCATTAATAGCAACCGGTTGAGCAAAATTGGCTTGTTGCCAGCCAGAAGCTGTCTCGCTGGTAAAGGTTACTTGAGCTAACTGCTGACCACTACTATTCCACAGTGTTCCGACATGGGTATTTGTATTTTGCGGACTCTTGTAGAACCTGATGCCTTTGATATAGCCGTTGACATCCGAGCGGAACTTGACACCTAATTCGACTGGCGAGTTGTCTGGGTCTGTGATAATGGCGGGTGTGGCACTATTATCCCAGATACTAATTAATGATGTGGCGCTTGTAGTAAATGACCAACTGTTATTCTGGGCTAGAGCATTTCCTGCTAGGTCTTTCACCCCGTTTGTGCCGCCTTTAACAGTGGCAGTGTAAGTGGTGGAAGTTGCTAATGGACTGCTGGGTGTGAGCGTGGCTGTACTGCTAGCAGCATCATAGGTGACAGTAGCGGTTACTAGGTTATTACTCCCGTCGCGCAACTCAAAAGTACTTGTGTTAATTGTAGCGGCATCCATTGCCTCGTTAAAGGTGGCTTTGACAGTTGTACTCGTACTGACGTTTGTTGCACCACTAGTCGGAGTTGTCGAAGCCACCGTTGGTGGAGTTGTATCGGGAGCAACATTAGTGTCAAATACTACATCTACCCAGTAGTTAGATGAATTGTAGGTAGAAGTTGGGAAGGCAGGGTTGGCATTATAGGTATAGACGCCATTGCCGCCACTCTCACCATTTCGCAACGCATACAGTGGGTAGCTATTGGTGCCAGAGTTAGCGAAGTACTGTTCGTCGATGGAATAGCGCCCCACATTTGTGTGATAAGAGACCACGTAGACAGTGTTAGCAGTAATTGCTACTGGGTTAGTAAAGTTAACCTGCTGCCAACCAGAAGCTGTCTCGTTGGTGAAGGTTGCCCTTGCTAATTGCTGTCCACTGCTACTCCACAGAGTACCAACGTGCGTACCTGTATTTTGGGTACTTTTGTAGAAGCGGATACCAGTAATATAGCCATTGATTTGGGAGCGGAATTTAACCCCCAGTTCCACCGCGTCAGTTGAGGGGTCTGCGAGTACCTTCGGCGTGGCGCTATTATCCCAAATACTACTGCATGGGTTGTTAGTATTACAGCGATCGCCAACTGTGACAGTAACTCCGGCTCCTGGTGTTTCGAGATTAGCGCTATCGTCAGCAGCACGACTTTTGATTGTTACTGTTCCGGCCGTTGAGGGTGTCCAAGTGTAGCTCCAGTTAGCACGACCATTCGCCGGATGCCACGTCGTTCCACCGTCAACAGATACCTCAACACCACCGACTACACCGCCACCAAAATCGCTTGCCGTACCAGTTATTGTAATCGGGGTTCCAGTCTGTACATTTGCGTTAGCAGTAGGTGAGGTAATAGTCGAGGTGGGAGCTTGGACATCACCGGAGGCAAGGGCTTGTACCAGACCAGATTGGAGGGTAGCAGGCTGTACGCCCATGTCTGCAAACAGGTTGACGGTTGCCTGTTGCATCCGCACATCTGGTGTTGTGGTAGTGCGATCGTGATTGCCATCCAAACCCCAAGGCCACTGCACTGTCCCAGCACCAAACACCAGCGCTTTAATATTAGGGTTATCAGGATTAATGTACTTGTACAGCATCAGGTTGTGAATGGCTGTACCAGACCCAAAAGTTGATCCGTAGTCCACAAGAACGGGGGCATTATTAACAGTGGTCGTTGACATCCGAATCGAACCAGCAGGTCGAAAGCCGTTGTCAATGTCTTCGTCCCACTCATAACCCAAAGTGCCATTGGTGAGTGTGGCAGTTTGATTTGGTGAAAGGTTAGCGATACTGGTATTGCGCCACAAGCGCATTTTGCCGTCTGCTGCTGGCACTTGAATGGCTGTAGTTGCCCCATCGTTGACTGTAAAAAGTGTACCAGTCAGGGCGTTCTCTGGACGACCACCATCAGCTGGCGGGCTAAAGCGGGGGTCTCGCCAGGTGCCAGTCCAAATCCCTGGAGCGGGATCGATTTTTGCATTGGAATGGGTTTCCTTGTAACAGACTAGTGTACGATAGGCGGTATTCGACCCATCAATACTGTTTTCCCAGCGGGTCTTCCAGTAGACCTCGTTGCCGCTGAAGAATGCTAAGTTAACGCCTGCTTTCCGCGCGTCTTCAACTTTCAGGCGCTGTTGGTTAGACCAATACTCATCGTGACCAACTGATAGGAAAATCTTGTGGTTTTTGATCAAGTCGCCACGGCGATCGCTATCTACACCAGTAAAGTAGCTGACATTGTAACCGTTAGCTTCTAGCCAACGCACCATCGGGTACTCGGCGTTAAATAGCCAATCCTGACCGTTATCAACAGAACGAGTGTTGAATGGGCGGTTGTAGCTGACTTTGTAGGCATTCCCTTTAGGACCCGGCCCACCAGTGTAGAGGCTTTTGCCACCGTAGCTGTTATACGCTTGCCAAGTAGTATCTGAGGTCTGAAAGAGGATATCACTAGGAGAAGCACTGTTGTCGTCTTCTCGAACAATGAAAACAATATGACTGGCTCCGCTTGCTCCAGCCGTAAGCACTGCCTTAGCAAAGTAAATTCCTGACGTGGCGTTTGTTGGAATAGCCCACGATGCAGACACTGCCCAGTTACCGCAATCAATTAGTCCAGTTGATGAGTTACTCAAACAGTTAGGCTGGGTTTGGGGTAATCCTACGGAAGGTAGAACAGTTGCTACTTTGCGGGCACCATTGCCGTTATAGTAGCCCATGCGGTAAATGTCGAGGCGGTAGCCAGTGGCGTTGGTGCTAGTTTTGATCTTGAAGTTAACTGTATCGCCCGGCTTATAGCTGATATCAGTGGCAAAACCCTGGATGTTGGAACTGCCAGCGCCGGTGACATCCCACTCTGATTGAGGATTGCCTGGTAGGGAGTTCTCGATGGTAATTGGGTTATCTGCGGCAAGAACTTTCTGTGTTCCCAGTTTAAAATTCCCGTTCAGGTTGATCGCCAACAGTGCCGTCAATATTATTAGTGCGATCGCACGAATGAGCTTTTTCATGCAGCCTCCTTCGCAGACCAAAGGCAGGCAGCAGATAATGGAATTTCACTACGTGTCTTGCTTGCGATAGAGAAATTGATTTTCTCTTCTACCTTATGAATCTGCCAATTTAAATTTGTTAAGCAATTAAGAATCAAAAGTTTTTTCATCTGAATGACTCTACAAATAAATCTCTAGTTAGAAACGTTCTTAGTAAGTGATACATACTTACTAAGAACTAACATCCAATCAATTCAGTTAACTACTAGTTAGTTGTGTCAAAAACAACATCAACCCAATAGTTGGTCGAATTGTAAGTGGAATTTGGGAAAGCAGGGCTAGCGCCATAGTTATACACGCCGTTAGGTCCACTTTCACCATCACTCAATGCACGTAGTGGTAGATTATCAACACCAGAGGCGGCAAAATATCCCTCATTTGTCGAGTAATAGCCACTTGTCGTGTGGTAAGACGCTACGTAGACTGTGTTGGCAGTAATTGCCACAGGACTAGAAAAAGTAACCTCCTGCCAACCAGAAGCCGTTTCGTTGGAAAACGTTGCTTGTGCTAGGTTGATACCTGTGTTACTCCACAGAACACCGACATGCGTACCAGTATTTTGTGGCCCTTTGTAGAAACGAATGCCCTTGATGTAACCATTGATATTTGAGCGGAACTTCACACCCAAAGTTACTGCTGAGGGATCGTTGTCTGTAAGTAACGCAGGAGTTGCCGAGCTGTTCCAGATGGTACATCTTCCTTGAGGACAAGTTCCTCCTCCACTTGCTGTGGTGAACGACCAAGTGTAGTTCGCAGCCAGAGCATTACCTGCTTGATCTTTCACTCCACTTGTACCGCCTTTGACAGTGGCAGTATAAACTGTGGAATTTGCAAGTGGACTGCTAGGTGTCAGGGTTGCAGTGAAGGTTGTAGAGTTATAAGTGACTGTTGCAGGCACCAAGGTATTGCTTGCATCACGCAATTCAAAGGTAGTTGTGCTAATTGTTCCTGCATTCATTGCCTCACTGAAGGTGGACTGAACAGTTGTATTTGCGCTAACGCCTGTCGCACCGCCAATGGGAGTTGTGGTAGTCACTGTTGGCGGAGTCGTATCTGGCCCTGTATTAGTGCTAAATACTACATCTACCCAGTAATTACTTGCTTGATAGGTATCAGTTGGGAAGCCACTAGTGCCATATTTATAGACACCATTGCCACCACTTGAATTACTGCTTAAAGCAGTCAATGGATCATTATTAAAGTTGGCAGTAAAGTAATTATCATTGACAGCGTATCTACCAATACTTGTGTGGTAAGAAGCTATGTAGGTGGTGTTAGCAGTGATTGCCACTGGGTTAGAAAAGTTGACTTGTTGCCAACCGGAAGTACTCAAGTTGTTACTAGTTGCTGTGCCTAAATTCTGCCCACTGGTGTTCCACAGGTTGACAATATAGTTTCCTGTGTTGGTATTACCCTTATAGAAGCGAATACCAGTTATATAGCCGTTGATATTAGAGCGGAATTTCACACCCAATTCTACGGCATTGGGATCGTTGATTGATGGAGTTGCCGGAGTGGAAGTACCCCAAATTGTACACGGCGCACTATTAGGACAAATTGACCCTGCTGTTGTGAAAGACCAAGTAACATTTGCTGCTAAGGCATTACCAGCTAGGTCTTTGATCCGGGGATCGGTTGATCCGCCTTTAAGC
Organism: Fischerella sp.; assembly: GCF_013388695.1. Classification (NCBI taxonomy): domain Bacteria; kingdom Bacillati; phylum Cyanobacteriota; class Cyanophyceae; order Nostocales; family Hapalosiphonaceae; genus Fischerella; species Fischerella sp. The sequence goes on along the minus strand of NZ_JACAEU010000135.1, from coordinate 74,779 downwards.
GTTGCAGTATATACAGTGTTAGTTGCTAAAGCAACGTTTGGTGTTAATACCGCAGTACGGGTTGCCTCGTTATAGGTATAGGTAGCAGCTACCAATGCATTTGCTGAATCACGCAATTCAAAGGTATTGCTGTTGATAGTTGCTGGATCTATAGCTTCGTTGAAGACAACTGTGACGCTTGTTCCGACACTGACGTTTGTTGTTCCGTTGTCTGGAGATTTTGAACTTACCTGTGGAGGTGTCGTATCCGGTGCGTATGTAGCAACATAGGAACCTCCATCACCAGGGAAGAAGGCATACTCAACACCTTTAATTGCCGATATTGTATAGGTAACTGAGTTACCATTACGTGTAAGAGTGGTGAGATTTCCGTAGGCAGACTTGGTAGGCAACATTGCCTGTAAGCCGTTTGTACCTGTGCCTTTAGTAATGGAGAAGCTTAAGGTATTGTTAATTGTGCTCCATGACAGGGAACTAAAGTAGGAATTGTCACGACCATCTAGCCAAGTTAATAATTGCCGGGCAGAGATCACCGGTACACCACGGGTTTTGGCTGAGGTGACAACCGCATCGGACACTGATGAGGGATTGAAGTCCGTATGGGCGTTAACGTTGAAAATGCCATAATATCCTTCTGATCCAAGTGCGCGATTCAGGAGGGTATCAATGTTATAGGGGTATGACTGTCCCGATTCATCAGTCAGTTGTGTTGCTGACTTAAAAACATCAAGGACTGTTCCATCCAGTTTTGCCAGCCGCATTGTCATGCCACTGCCAGTAAAGAACCCTGGACGGTCTTGAACCCAGTCTGGTGGCCAGTAGTAGTAGGTCGTGTCGAGTCTGATCCCCTTACTAAGTTCTACTTCTGGTGTACTAGACCAATCACTCCACACTAGACAGTGATGCCGTTGGGTTTTTGGAGCTTCGATGTTGGTGTACTTACTAGTAAAGCTGTTCAGTTGGTTTGTGTAACTGGTATTAAGTGGGTTATTTGCGCCATAATCCGCACAGCCAGTATCTACGTGTAAAGCAACTTCAAAGCCGCGATCAACATTTACGTATTGATTTGCTTGGGTATTAGTTAGGGGTGAGTTGGGATAGATATATGAAGTACCCCGAATACATTCCCAATCATCTACTGAACAACCAGCTGGACTTTGAGCTTTAAATTGGTCAAATCGACCCGCAGTACCTCCATTGGCATGGTCATCACCGCTCATGAGTACAACCGCCTTTTTACCATGCGGGAAATACCAGAAGCGGGGTAGCGGTTTCTTCGCCAAGTTCATTTCCAGAATCAGGTTTGCCAGCAGGCGCTGTTGCTCGTCAGCCTGGGGAATCGCAACCTTGTTGAGGTCTACCCAATCAGTTTGAGGGTCACCACTCTTATTACCGAAGAACTGATCGTCAGACCGAATAGGTGAAAATCCGTCTCGTTCTTGCCCTGCCCAAGCGGGATTACCTTGACGTGTGTAGACGATGGAACTGGCTAAGTCGTAGGTAAAGGCAGCTGCTTTACCACCACTGCTGCCAACACTACGTAGGGTAACGGCAGGATTAGTAGTTGTAGTTGTCGCATTTGTGTACAGCGTAGCAATACTCGCAGCGCCATTCAGGTTGTAGCGATCTGCTGTGCCGTGGAACTGGATAGTCTGATTGACAATACCTTTGCCAGGAGCTTGTGAGGTATTTACCAGCAAATAGCCATTGGAGAGAGTACTTCCTGCATCTGTTAATCCCAGCAAACTAGCAAGCTGCTTGTCAGGGTGCATGGCGATGAGATTACCACCATTGTTCACCCAGTTAGTGAACATTGTCACCTGTCCTGAAGTCAGTGTCATGTCAGCCAGGATGACTAGATCGTAGTTAGCAAGAGTTGTTGAGGTAACTGAGGAAATATCGCTGACGCTGAATTCGTTGAGTCCTTCAGTTCGCAGAATTTCAGCGTAGTAATCTCCAAATTTATTGGAGCTATTAGTTACAATTAGGATTGGCCCATTCGGTGCTGGTGGAATAGCTGCGATCAGTGTGTTGTCAGCAGGACTAACAGTGGCTTCTTTAACCGAACTATTAGGTTTCTGCTCGATTTTGAGGGTTTTTTGCAAGCTCGGTTCTGTGGTGGTTTGAGGTAGAGGGGATACTAGGTTGGATAACTGGATGCTTTGCATCTGTTGACTTTTGCCTGTGTCCCACTGACTAAGATTACCACCTGCATCTGCACTTGCTAGGGAAGTTGGTTGCACCGGATTAAAAGCAAGTGCAGTGATGGGCTGTCCGCTGCCTTTGAGAGTTGTGCGTAGTTTACCCTTGCCTTCCAGCACATCCCATATATAAATCGCTCCTTCGTCACCTCCAGCAGCCAAGGTTGTTCCATCTGAACTGAAAGCGATCGCCTTAACTGGTTTATTTGGTCCTTTTAGAATTTGGCGCTGGGTACCTTCTCCCGGATTCCAAAATCGGACGGTGCCGTCATCACTCGCAGTGGCTAGAGTCTTGCCATCCCGACTGAAGGCAATCCTATTGACTGAAGCGGCGTGTCCTCGCAAAGTCTGGAGCAGTCTTCCAGTTTTCGGATCCCACAAAAGAATCCTCTTGTCTCCGCCTCCAGTTGCTAAGATACTGCCATCCGGGCTGAAGGCTACTCCATTGACAAAGCCCTTTTGCCCTTCGAGGATACGAAGGAGTTTACCAGATTGCAAATCCCACACATTGGTACGAGTATCTTCGCCTCCAGTTGCTACGAGAGTCCCATCCGGACTCAAGGCGACTGCCTTAGTTGGGTTTTCGTGCCCTGTGAGAACCTGGATTTGTTTCCCGGTAGCTACATCCCAGAGTCGGGCGACGCTATCCCTGGCAACGCTAGCTAAGATGTTGCCTTTTGGGTTGAAGGCGAGGTCGGTAACAGGCAAACTTGCTGCCTTTTGAGTTCCATCTGTCGCCACTGCCGACAAAGTTGTTCTCAGTGTCCCAACTGCTGAGTCTAACAGTGCCACTTGATTATCACTGGTTCCACCTACTAAAAGTTTTCCATCAGGGCTGAATGCCAGTGCTCCTACCTCGGTAGAACTTTTGGATACAATTTGAGCCGAAGTGTAAGTTGTAGCTTGACCTAGGAAGAATACTATTAGCAAGCTACAACAGAATAAAGATATGTATTTTAAAAATCGCCTCATGGTTTCATATCCTTCCAGCCTTTTATTGCTCTGGTTTGAGTAAAAAATCTCGCCATGATTGAATGTTCTGGATGTGGACTAGTTACAAAATTTTCAAAAACAAACATCAGTAAGGGTAGCAACCTATTGCAAAGCATTAGACTTTTTTGCAGAAGTGGGAAAAAGGGGAAATTGAGGTGCATACAAAGTTACATGCAAACGTCCTCAGTACCGCTTCGCGTCTCAGTGGGAGTGCGTTGTTAAAGAGAAATTGGTAGATGCGTGTACGCGCTAAGCGCGTTTTTATGAGAGAGTTGCCCTTTCCATAGAGTTCAGATATAGTAGCGACTTCTCGACCCAATCAGGGTTTTAGTTAGGGTGCAGCGACTTTTTGTGGGAGTTCAAAATTAGGGAGGTTCCCTCTGTTACAGCAACTGTTCCACTCTTGCAAACAGCATTAATAAGTAAGTGTTCAAGGAATGAAAGCATCCTTTTTCCTTTACTCTTAAGCCTTTTGCCTCCTCTTGTAAAATCTCCTTTTGCAAGAGGTCTATTGCTTTACCTTTGTTGAGGTCATCTGAACTTTTTGGGTAGAAATAGGCAAATAAATATGCAAATTGTTTTTAATGCCTAAAATGTCAACCACCATTGCTTTGTGCTGGTTTACGTTACATATCCTTAACTTCTTGCTACTTACCTACTAATTAACTTTTTACTTTAGCCGAGTCTCTAGGAAATTATAAAATCAAACTAGTCAAAATTACTTAAAGTTTTTTTGAAAATGCTATTAAGTTAGTAATATTTTTTCACAGGCACAATTACTAAACAATTTGGTAACAATTTTTTACACTGATTGGTAACTCTTAGTTGGTAGTCAGTTATAGTGCTGACTATAAATTCAACTATGCTGACAATTATATAAACCTTGGGTTAATAAATATGAGATTGATTAGAATCAATACATCATTATGTATCTGAGCTAATGTTCCCCAACAAACAAATTTAATAGTCAAAATTACGGCCAAAGTTCTGCTTGTGAGCATTGCCAACAATACCTAAGACGTTTATGCGAGACATTTTCAGGCTATCTAAAGCTCGCTTCAGCACTGAAGAGTCTGTTTTGTCCATCCTTACTACTAGCAAAATGCCATTTGTGTGAGGTGTCAGTAGACTAGCATCAGCCAGTCCTAGCAAGGGGGGAGCATCATAGATTACCAGGTCAAAGTTATTATGGAAATCTTCCATCAATCGCTTCATTTTTTCTGAAGAGAGTAACTTTGCCGGATCGGGTGGTAAAGGACCAGCAGTCAGTATAGAAAGTTGGTTCATAAAAGGTGCCGATCGGATCGCCTCTGTCATGGGTAAGTTTGTAGAAATTAAATTACTCAATCCCCAGAAGTTACTCAAATCTGATAGTTTGTGGATTACCGGTTGGCGCAAATTGGCATCTACAAGTAGTACTCGTTGCCCCATTGCACAGGCTATTTCTGCTAAGTGGAATGCAACTGTAGATTTACCGTCTCCTGACATAGCTGAACTAATCACTATAGAACGAATAGGGCGATCGCTACTGAGCAATTGGATATTTGTATAAAGTACACGTAAAGCTTCTAAAAACTTGACGCTATAGCTGCTGCCAAATTCGCGATTGCTCACTGCAACCGAACCAGGAAAACTCTTAGCTAGTAAATCTGGTATTCCCCCTATGGAAATTCTTGGTATGGAAATACGATGTTGACTGCCTTGAAGATGCTTTTCAAATGGTATTGTCCCTAACAAAGGTTCTTTAATCTTTTTCTTTAAGACCTGGATGCTATGATAGGTGTTGTCAATTTTTTCCACTAGCAAGGCAATACCAACCCCCAAAACTAAACTCACAACAAACCCTGTGATTAAATTACGTTGAACATTTGGAGAAACAGGGGTTGTGGGTTGAACGGGCGCTTGAATGAGCTGCCAGGGAAGTTCACTCTGCGCTACTTGAATTTGTAGAGTTTCACGGGTTTCAAGAAAACGATTCAAGCTCTCAGTCGCAATCTGTAATTTCCGCTGTATTTCTGTGTATTGACGTGTTAACACTGGCACTTGGTTGCGCTTGATTTCGAGAGTCTGTTCTGCTCTGCCAAGCTCTTGACTCTGGACTTCTAAAGTTTGAACTTGAGTTGCTGCCTCTGCAAGTTTTATATCCATAAAGCGTTGTGCTTCTTGGCGTAGCAACGGCAACAAGCTTTCCCGCTTCTCCTGCAATGATTGAACTGTTGGGTTTTCCTCTTGTAAACGAGTCAACTCTGTAGCTATTTGAACATCCAATTGGCGTAACTGACCAAGCAACTGCTGATATAGAGTTGCATTATTCAGCGCTGCCAGTTCTCCTTGTTTTCCCTGCAAGCTGGCTAAATTATTGCGGGCTATAGCCAACTGCTGATCGATTTGTTGTCTTTGCTCAGACAAGGCAGTGGCTTGACTAACTATTTGCTGCGCTTGAGAATCTGGCTCGACAAAGTCGTATTTCTGCCGGAAAAATTGCAGTTCTTTTTGGAGATTGTCAACTCGCCTTTGCATAATTAGCAGTTGTCCTTCAACAAACTGCAAACCTTGACGCAAGCTAGTTTGACGCTGTTCAAGGCTATATCTTAAGTAAGCCTTGGCAATTTGATCTAGTACTGCTTTGATGTGCGTGGGATCGCTATTGCGATAGCGAACTTCAATAATCTTGGTTTCACCTAGACGAGAAATAGTTAGAGAATTTATCAGAGAGTCATAACTGACATCTGGATAGGAGGCTTGTAATCGCCTGGTAATGTTTGTCATCAGTTCAGGACTCTTAAGAACCTGTATTTGACTTTCGTAATCCAGACTGGGATTAGACGAACTTGAATCTTTACCAGAGTCCAGTCCTGGCAATTTGTTTTCATGGTTGAGAGGTTCGACTAATAACCGAAAACTGCTTTCATATACAGGTTCCTGCTTTAAGGTCGAGTAGACCACATTGGCCATTGCAACAGTGACTACTCCAACAAGCACTAGCGCTCGCCGCCTGATAATACCTAGAAAATCTCCTAGACTCCAATCATCTCCTTGCACTTCTGACAAGGGAAAAGGTTGAGGATGAATAAACTGATGCGGTAAAAAGCTCCGATCTTGGTCAGAACTGGAAGGTTGATAAGAATGATTATCCATAAATTTCTAAAAATTTCGGGAACCACCCAGGCAGAATTCTATATAACGCTTTGATGCAATTGGGATATCAATATAAACGCAATCATTGGCAAAACACCAGCTACGGTAGAAATTATTCTATGCTTGTTAGCCACTTATAATGGATAGCTACTTTGGCCAGAACAATAATAATTACATCATATTTATTGCCGAAGTATATCATTTGTTTCTATACTCATGCGTTAAATTGCTCAAGCTTAACAACTGAACTTAGTACAGTTTACTGAAAAAAACAAATATTTATTTTTGCTAAGTTTTGGCTGTCTCTGACGATAAATTTTAACTGAAGCTATTACAAATCAAATCCTCTTTTATGACTTTTGCTACGACTGCTATTTTGTCTACAACCTTGCAACAGAAAAAAACCTTGATAGCGAACATCAGACCTGCACAATTACATCAGTAGTTTTGATTCGCCCAGAGTGATAAAAGAGGACTAAAATACATAATTTTATGTATCAAGCTATTACGCATCTCTTTGCTTGCTCTCTATGTTATCAACTAGTAAGTACCAATACTTGGCTTGCTTTTATAGTAAAAAAAATAACATATTTGCTAATAACATAATATAGTATAAGTAATAAATAACACTTTATATATAAGTTGGATATCTATATCATCTAATAGCTTAGCTTCATTTATTGAGATTTATTTTTTGTTTTTAAGTATTAATTTTAACTAAGCATAAATTAGTAGTAAAAATGATAAGTACTAGGAGAGATTTTAATATAAAAATTAATTTTAAACATGCTAATATACACATGCGGATAGATGTCATAACAAAAAAACATCAAAATAATGATGTGGGATAATGTAAAATGTAAAACAATACAAATGTTCTCTAAAGCTTTAAGGAGAAAGAAATGAAGTTGGCAGCCACTTCAGTGATATCTGCTGTCAGGAGATGAAAAATTAAATCGAGGAGAATAATAGTGTTTGTAATATCTAAAAAAGCTTTATCCTATCTTCACAATTTTTCTTTTCGATTTGCCACAAATACTTTTTTTAGTAAAAGCTGTTTTTTTAATAGTGAAATTATGTCAGCGATAGTTAATTTTTTAAAGATTCATTGAAGCATATTTAAAATGCTTGTATTTTTGTGCCAATTAGATTAATTTACATTTTAAAAGTCACATCACATATTGCAACCTACGCGAAAATACTTGTATACAACATTTTGTCAAAGAGATTCTTGTTTTGTCTCTTTCTATATTTCGTGAATCTATCTGAAGACCCAATTCAAGACTATTCACTATTGCTAAGTATTGCCTATATGTACTAGTTGAGTAAATTGATTAGCGAAGGTAATTTTTGCTTACCAATTAATTGGTATCTTGAACAGCAACAACGGCGTCTGGAAAAAATTGTACAGGATAGAGCCGATGACACTCAGCAAATGGATTAATCAAAAGTTATTTCTATCTAGCTCTACTCATTTAGAAGCTAAAAGTAAGCAGTTGGTAGAAACTAAAAAGACCGTAAAATTGTCTGTAATTACTCAGTTTTTTCCTCCAGATTACGCTGCTACGGGACAGCTGATCGAAGAACTGGTGAGACAACTAGGACAGGAAGGGGTAGATATTGAAGTTTTCACAAGTCAGCCAGGATATGCATTTAAATCTTCCAATGCTCCAGCAATTGAAAAATTGGGTCGAGTGCGAGTGCAGCGATCGCGTACTGCCCAACTTTGGCCGGGACGAATTCGTGGCAAGGCAGTAAATGGAGTTCTGTTTACCTTGCGTGCTGCACTTCATCTGCTCAGAAACGGCCGTCGCTACAATATCTTGTTACTGACTACAGCACCACCATTTTTACCAATCTTGGGATATCTGGCTTATGCTTTGTTCCGGCTTCCTTATGTCTGCATACTCTATGACCTTTATCCAGATATTGCGATCGCCCTCAATGTGATACCGACAGACCATTGGCTAGCAAGATTTTGGCGGAGGCTGAACCGGTTAGTTTGGCAAAAAGCCAGAGCGATCGTAGTTCTCAGTCCTGCTATGAAACTGCGAGTAATTGCTACTTGCCCGCAGGTAGCGGACAAAGTTTTTGTAATTCATAGTTGGGGAGATCCTGATTTGATTGTACCCATTGCCAAGCAAGAAAACTGGTTTGCTTGGAAGCATAACTTAGTTAAAAAATTTACCGTACTCTACTCCGGTAACATGGGTCGCTGTCATGATATGGATACCATTTTGGAAGCAGCGAAACTACTACAAGATGAGCCAATTCAATTTGTGTTTGTCGGTGGTGGAGCAAAACGCGAGGAGTTAATTAAGGAGGTAAATCGACTAGAACTAAAAAATTTCGTATTTTTGCCTTATCAGGATAAAGAAGTACTACCCTATTCCTTAACAGCTGGCGATCTGTCTTTAGTCAGTGTTGATGCAGGTATGGAGAGTTTGGTTGCTCCTAGTAAGCTTTACCCAGTTTTAGCAGCCGCAAGACCAGTGGCAGTAATTTGTTCGCAGTATTCATACCTAAGACAAATGATTACAGATGCTAATTGTGGTGACACATTTGAAAATGGAGATAGTCATAGTTTGGCTGAGTTTATTCGCTTACTCAGTCAAGATAAAGAACTAGCAAAGCGGATGGGTAGGGCTGGTCGTCAGTACATGCGAGCAAATTTCACACCTCAGATTATATCTCAACAATATCTTGAGGTTCTGCAAAAGAGCATTTACTAGATGACTGGAATCAAAAGTAGAGAATACATAAAACTAGGAGGTATTTTCTATTTCAAATCGCAGACTTAACAAATGGGCAAATACTTTAGTTCAAACGTAAGTAGAGATAACAAAAAAATTGTTAGTTAATCTTTTTATTTTAGTGTTTGAACTGTATATCTTTTGAAGAAATACTCAAAAGACATGTAAATATTTGTTAATTTTGTAAAGGATTAAAGATTATGTAAACTGAACGTAAAAAGCTTAGAAGTAAAACAAACATCATTTAATATTAAACAATGTTAGTCTTGCATTCAAGACTTTTCATTGCTGACGTACATCAAGTTAGTTATCAATATTTGATTGCATTTAATCAAAATAATGATGGAATAAATTGAGTTGTTATGATATATAATATTCGATGGAATTAAACAAAAATCAGTTATCCCAAAATATAGATAATTGGTTAATAGAAATCTTAAAAACTTAATAAAGATTGAATATATATCTTGTTGATAATTAACTAGATTATCAACTTTCCAAAACTAAAAAATCAGATTTCTATCTTATAGATTCTGTTTTGAATTAGGAGCTGGGCTTCGATGGTCTTTTGATCTCAGTCCCTCCAACGTAACCTTCTAACTGATGTAGGAGGTCGAATTGTAGAGAAAGTGCGACTAAAATCAGAAACGCTCAAAACGAAGGACAACATACTATCTAATACATGGATGCTATTTTTGATAGTTCCAGTCAGAAATATCTCGGTTGACAGGGCTTGCTGACTGTAACAGCATCAAGGATTCTCAATTTGATAGGATAAAGTCGCTACAACAGACTTCTCTGTGCGATGCACTGCCTCCCCACCAACTATCAACAATCAACAAATGACAGCTATTTATGAGTAATCAAGAGATTGTCTCCCACCAGGAGCTGGTGATTGAGGCAGGACATAGCGAGCGCCAGTATTGGCGAGACCTTTGGCGCTATCGGGAACTGTTTTATTTTTTAGCTTGGCGAGATATTCTAGTGCGCTACAAGCAAACTGCAATTGGTATTGCCTGGGCACTGATTAGACCATTTTTAACAATGGTAGTGTTCACAGTGGTATTCGGAAATATAGCCAAGTTGCCTTCAGGAGGTGTACCGTATCCAATTTTGGTATTTGCAGCCATGTTGCCTTGGCAGTTTTTCGCTAATTCCCTGAGTGAGTGCAGTAATAGTTTGATTACCAATGCCAACTTGATTTCTAAAGTTTACTTTCCCAGATTGGTTGTACCCACTAGTGCAGTCATTGTCAGCTTTGTGGACTTCATGATTTCTGGCATGATTCTGTTGGGGTTAATGGCATGGTACAACTTTGTACCAAGTTGGCGAATTTTGACGCTACCAGTGTTCATCTTAATTGCGTTTGCAGCAGCTATAGGTGCTGGGCTTTGGTTTGCAGCGCTAAATGTTGAATATCGGGATTTTCGTTACGTTGTGCCATTTATTGTGCAGTTTGGCTTGTATATATCCCCTGTCGGCTTTAGTAGCAGTATTGTGCCACCGCAGTGGCGTTTGCTTTATTCTTTGAACCCAATGGTAAGTGTTATCGATGGTTTTCGCTGGGCAATTTTAGGCGGAGAGTCAAAACTTGACTTGCCTGGATTTACCTTATCGCTAGGAATAGTTACCTTCTTACTGGTAACTGGCATCTGGTACTTCCGCAAAATGGAACGGACGTTTGCTGACGTAATTTAGGAAGGATCTGTGCAGATGTCTGAGACTATCATTCGGGTAGAGAATCTAGGCAAAAAATATATCATCGCTCACCAGCAGGAGAATACAACCCGTTATCAGTACAAGGCCTTACGAGATGTAATAGCGAATGGAACGAAATCGCTCACTAAAAACTTATTCAAACCTGCCGGCAAAATCATGCCCAACCCAACCCGGGAAGAATTTTGGGCATTAAAAGATGTTTCTTTTGAGATTAAGCAGGGCGAAGCCATTGGTGTGATTGGACGCAATGGTGCAGGTAAATCGACACTTTTAAAAGTTTTAAGCCGCATCACCGAACCGACGAAAGGACGTATCGCTATCAAAGGACGGGTGGCAAGTCTACTAGAGGTGGGAACGGGATTTCACCCAGAACTGACGGGGCGAGAAAACATTTACCTCAACGGTTCCATTCTGGGGATGAGCAAGGCCGAGATTAAGAAGAAATTTGATGAAATTGTTGCCTTTGCGGAAGTAGAGAAGTTTTTAGACACCCCCGTCAAGCGCTATTCTTCTGGAATGTATGTACGTCTTGCCTTTTCTGTCGCCGCTCACCTAGAGCCAGAGATTTTGATTGTAGATGAAGTACTAGCAGTAGGCGACTCCGCATTTCAAAAGAAATGCTTGGGAAAAATGGGGGATGTCGCAACCAAAGAAGGACGGACAGTCTTGTTCGTTAGCCATAGCATGCAAGCAATAGCTCAACTCACAAAGCGTTGCATACTGCTTTCTAAAGGTAATGTTCAGTTTGATGGCAATACTGACAAAGCAGTGCGGTTATATCTTGCTGGGCAAAAAGATGATTCCGAGCAAGCTGCTTATTACCAAGCTGCTGTAAACAAAACAGGCAACCACGTGCTTTGGGCACGTGTGCATACTTCCGAAGGACAAGGAATCCATTGCTGGGGTGAACCGATTACTTTTGAGTTTGCCCTACACGTGACTAAACCCCATGAAAGCCTGTGGTTCTCTTTTCAAGTAATAAGTGAGTTTCAACAACCTATTTGTATTTTCTGGTTTTACGATCCCCAAGCTCCGTTTCGCCGAGAGCCAGGGACATTTATTCTTCGATGTGAGATCCCAAAATTTAGGCTCTACATGGGTTCATACACCTTAACAACATGGTTTTCCGAGCGTCGCAGCAGTACTTTGTTAGAAAACCTCAAGGATATTTGCCCTTTTGAAGTCTCCATGCACAGTATTGAACGAGAAGAGTATCAATGGCAACGTGATGAATGTACGTATCTAGAAGATGCTGTTTGGAAAACAGTGGAGAAATATTAATTTCAACTTAAGTGAAAAAGGGAGATAAATAATGGCAGTAAATGATGATGTTAAGTTTGGCAGCAATGTGAAAATATTTCATCCCAATCTTGTCAACCTCTACGGTTGCACGATTGGTGATGGAACCAAGATTGGTACATTTGTAGAGATCCAGAAAAATGTTAGTGTAGGAAGTCGGTGTAAAATTTCATCACACAGCTTTCTGTGTGAGGGCGTCATTATTGAAGATGAAGTGTTTATTGGTCATGGTGTCATGTTTACCAATGACCTTTATCCACGTGCAACTAATGAAGAGGGTAGTTTAAAAACTGATGCTGATTGGCAGGTAGTCCAGACACGAGTTAAACGCTGTGCCTCGATTGGTAGCAACGCTACTATCCTACCAGGGGTGACAATTGGAGAAAAAGCCATAGTTGGGGCTGGAGCAGTAGTGACTCGTGATGTGCCCGATCATGCAATTGTGGTGGGAGTACCTGCTCGTGTTATCGGTGATGTGCGCGATCGCAACTCTAAGCTAGAAATGACAGTTCGCGTTTGCAGCTAAGCGACCGGAAAGACTGTATGGCTGGTGTAGCAATTCATGTTTCAACCCAGCAAGATCAAGTAAGTATTCAAGGCAGAAATAATACTATTCCTAAGGTCTTTGCAGACTCTCATTGTCTTAAGTATTCCAAAAGCATGGGTGTAGATAAAACCTAGTTACCAAGGCTCTTACCAATTGTGTAACCAATTCCAAGATGGCTAGTTGAAAATAATTGCCAAGATCCTTACCCAGCAAACCTTTGTATTCCTGAGCCAAAGTGGTGGAATAGGAGGGGAGTGAGGAATTTTTATAAAAACCATATCAATAAGTTTTTACTTAGTGGGAAGTGATGGGAAACATTATGAACATCGGTGTTATCGGTTATGGTTATTGGGGTCCAAACCTGGTCAGAAATTTCGCTGAAATCCCCGGAGTGGAGGTGAGAACAGTCAGCGATTTTAAACTAGAACTCTTGGCAAAAGTACAGGCAAGATATCCAAAGGTAAATGTCACCACAGATTGTCGAGATATATTTACAGATCCAAAAATTGACGCTGTGGCGATCGCTACTCCAGTTTCCACCCACTTTGACTTGGCTTTGGCAGCATTGCAGGCTGGCAAGCACGTAATGGTAGAAAAACCGATGACTGTCTCCTCAGAACAAGCTATGCGGCTGATAGATGAGGCAGAACGACGCAACCTAGTGCTGATGGTGGATCACACCTTTGTCTACACCGGTGCAGTACGCAAAATGCACGATTTGGTAGAGAACGGAGTCCTCGGCGATATTTATTATTACGATTCTGTCCGCGTTAACCTGGGACTGTTTCAGCACGATGTCAACGTCATCTGGGATTTGGCAGTTCACGATCTATCAATCCTAAACTATGTATTGCCATGCCAGCCTTACGCTGTTTCGGCGACAGGGATGAGCCACGTTCCCGGAGAGCCAGAAAATATCGCCTATTTAACCCTGTTCTTTGAAAACAACTTAATTGCTCACATCCATGTCAACTGGCTAGCACCAGTGAAAGTGCGTCGTACGCTGATTGGCGGCAGTCAAAAAATGATTGTCTACGACGACTTGGAACCTAGTGAAAAAGTCAAGATTTACGACAAAGGCATTACACTAAATGGCAATAATTCTGCTGAAAAGGTGTACCAAATGTTGATTGGTTATCGTACCGGCGACATGTGGTCTCCCAATTTAGACATGACAGAAGCACTGCGAACAGAAGGATTGCACTTTATTAATTGCATAGAAAAAGGCGATCGCCCCATTACCGACGCGACAGCAGGACTGCGGGTAGTCAGAATTCTCGAAGCTGCTACCGAATCTATGAAAAAACAGGGCCGATTAGTTGAACTGAATTTAGCAGAGGTGGCAGCGTGATTCCATTTGTAGATCTGAAAGCTCAGTACTTAAGTATCAAAGACGAAATTAATACCGCTGTCCTCAAAGTCCTAGAAAGTACCCAATTTGTCTTGGGGAATGAGGTAGCGGCTTTGGAGGAGGAGTTTGCCGCCTATTGTAGTGCTGATTCTGGTATTGCCGTTAATACAGGCACTAGTGCCCTTCACCTCGCACTTCTAGCAGCTGGCATTGGCCCTGGTGACGAAGTGATTACCGTACCTTTCACCTTTGTAGCTACCGTAGCAGCAATTGATTATACTGGTGCCAAGGCTGTTTTTGTAGATATTGACCCTGTTTCCTACACAATCGATGTCACAAAAATTGAAAAAGCCATAACACCAAAAACCAAAGCCATTCTGCCCGTACATTTGTACGGTCAACCAGCAGACATGGATCCGATTGTAGAGATTGCTCGGCGTCATGATTTAGTTGTGATTGAAGATGCTGCCCAAGCTCATCGCGCTGAGTACAAGGGACGGCGAATAGGCAGTATTGGTGATATTGGTTGTTTCAGTTTTTACCCTGGTAAGAATCTCGGAGCTTATGGTGAAGGTGGCATAGTTGTCACCAGTAATCCCGAATACGCCCAGATGATCCGGATGCTGCGCGACTGGGGGCAAGAACGCAAGTATCACCATGTCCTCAAAGGTTATAACTACCGCATGGATGGTGTACAGGGAGCGATTTTGCGGGTGAAGTTGCGCTACCTAGACGCTTGGACAGAGGCGCGGAGGACACACGCGGCACTCTACGATCAACTCTTGGTAAACTCAGGCTTAACGACTCCCGCTGTCATGCCTTACAGCCATCACGTTTACCATGTCTATGCCGTGCGATCGCCCGAACGCGATTTCCTACAAAAGAAGCTAAACGAGCAGGCCATCCAAACAGGTATCCACTACCCAATTCCCGTACACTTGCAATCAGCATACTCAGATTTAGGTTACAAACCTGGTGATTTTCCACACTCAGAGCTAGCAGCGCGGGAAGTACTTTCACTACCCATGTATGCCGAACTCTCATCTACGCAGGTTCGTACTGTGGCTGAGACATTACATAGCATTCTTCAGGGAGTGACAGTGTAATGAGCGATACCCGTCCCGGGTTGAACCCCCACCGCCTTGTTACCCTGATGCAGCAAGCAGTAGCACGCTGTAACCTACAATTGCAAAAGGCGATCATCCTTACCGAGGCAGCCACCGGAGCCTATGCAGTCACACCTGTAGTTGCAGCAATGGCAGGAGCACAAAAAGTGTTTGCACTCACCCGCAGTAGCCGTTATGGCACTATTGAACAGGTGAAAGCGCAGACACAGCAATTAGCCGCACTAGCAGGGGTGAGCGATCGCATCGAATTTATCACCGAAAAAACAAAGGATATTGTTGCCCAAGCAGACATTATCACCAACAGCGGACACGTACGCCCAATTGACGCAGAAATGATTGGGTGGATGAAACCCACCGCAGCGATCGGGTTAATGTACGAGGCTTGGGAGTTTCGACCAGAGGATGTGAATCTGATCGCTTGTCGAGTTCGCGGTATCCAGGTGGCGGGTGTAAACGAACGGCATCCAGCAGTGGATGTGTTTTCCTTTTTGGGAATCATGGCAGTGAAGCTTTTACTGGATGCTGGCATCGCAGTTTACACAAGCAATATATTGTTGTTGTGCGATAATCCTTTTCGGGGATTCATTGAACGTGGTTTAATCAATGCTGGTGCCAGTGTAGATACAGTAGACTCTTTGGCTACTGCACCCACAGACAAAACATATGATGCCATCCTGGTAGCTTTGCAACCACGACCAGAACCAGTATTATCTGTTCAAGATGCAGCTGCGATCGCTAAGTATTGGCCGGGGACAGCAGTAGCTCAGTACTGGGGAGATATCGAACGGTCTGCTTTTGCATCCCAAAATATCCCTGTATGCCCGGAAGTAGAGCCAAAACCAGGACACATGGGCATCCTGCCATCAGGAGTAGGGCCAGAACCAATTATTCGCCTGCAAACAGGAGGACTGAAAGCTGCTGAAGTTGTTTGGCGACAATTATTACAGTCTGATGACCCAGCGATAGAATTTGTGCAACTGTTATGAAGGCTGGTGGTGAATGGCTAATGTATTGCTAATTGGCATGGGAACAACTACCTTGAGTGCGCTGGAATCTTTAATGTCCAAGTGCAACGTGCAAGGAGTAGTGAGAAATGCAGACACCGAATCTAGCTGTGATGACCCAGTCGTCAGTCTGGCGCAAAAAGCAGGTATCCCTATATTTACTGATACCTCCCAGAAAGAAATTAAATCGCTGATTTTAAAACTTCAGCCAGATTGCGTGGTGGTGTCTTCTTATAACCAGATTCTACCATCATCAACGATCGGACTGTCTACATTTATCAACGTTCATTATTCTTCCTTACCCCATTATCGCGGTCGTGCCAATGTCAATTGGGCCATTATTAATGATGAGCCTTGTGCAGCGATAACTATTCATAAAATTTCGCCAGAATTAGATGAGGGAAATATTTTATTTCAACAACTAATTCCGATTCGCTTTGATGATACGGTTGCTGATATCTATGACAGTTTAAATGATATTCAGCGGCAACATTTGGGAGAGACAGTTGTTAAAACTTTTCATGGCTATGCAGGTCTACCGCAAAACAATGCTGAAGCTACCTATTGTTGTACTCGCCTTCCTGAAGACGGTGAAATTAATTGGTCAGCTTCCACTAGGAATATTGACTGTTTCATTCGCGCATTAGTCTCTCCTTTTCCTGGCGCTTACACCTATTTTCAGGGACAAAAATTGTTAGTTTGGCAGGCTAAACCTGTAGACAATCCCCCTATCTATGTAGGACGCATTCCTGGACGAGTTGTTGGCATATCCAAATCAGAAGGTTATGTCGATGTGCTGACAGGTGATGGTATTTTAAGAATTTTAGAAGTGCAATTGGCTGGGGAAGAAAGAACAGCAGCAGCAAATGTAATTAAATCAGTTAAAAGCACGTTAGGCTTGCAAATATCTGATTTATTAAATCGGATTCAAATTTTGGAAGAACAAATTACAAAATTCACAGAACATGCAAAATAGTCGCGTATTAATTACTGGTGGTGCAGGTTTAGTTGGTTCCCATATTGCCGATTTGCTAATCCAAGAGGGAGTTGCTGAGATTATTGTCTTGGATAATTTCACGCGGGGACAACGTAGCAATCTGGCTATAGCACAAGCGCAAGGGCCTTTGGTGATTGTCGAGGGTGATATTCGCGATCGCCAACTCCTCGCTGATATCATGCAAGGTGTGGATATAGTTTTTCATCAAGCGGCGATCCGCATTACTCAATGTGCCGAAGAACCACGGTTGGCGCTGGAAGTTCTCGCAGATGGCACATTTAATGTTTTGGAAGCCGCAATCAACGCCAAAGTCAAAAAGGTAGTTGCGGCTTCTTCAGCTTCCATTTACGGTATGGCAGAAGCATTCCCCACCACCGAATCTCACCATCCCTACAACAACCGCACTCTTTACGGTGCAGCCAAGACCTTTAATGAGGGATTATTACGTAGTTTCTACGATATGTACGGGCTAGACTATGTAGCATTGCGTTACTTTAATGTCTACGGGCCGCGCATGGATATCTACGGCGTCTACACCGAAGTACTGATCCGCTGGATGGATCGCATCGCCGCTGGTCAGCCACCACTAATTTTCGGTGATGGCAAGCAAACCATGGACTTTGTATATATTGAAGATATCGCCAGAGCCAATATTTTGGCTGCGAAAGCTGATGTCACAGATGAGGTATTTAACATTGCCACTGGCGTGGAAAGCAGCTTAAATGACTTAGCTCATAGTTTGGCAAAAGTGATGGGATCTGACCTGAAGCCAGAATACGGGCCAGAACGCAAAGTTAACGCCGTGCAGCGTCGATTGGCAGATGTCAGCAAAGCTAAGAAATTGCTAGGTTTTGAAGCGCAGGTGTCCCTAGAAGAGGGATTGCGGCGGTTGGTTAGTTGGTGGCGTGAACAAAAGCTCGCAAAGGAAGCAAGTAATGTCTGAAAAGATACACAATCTTCCAATTGCCAAACCCTTGCTAGGAGAAGCAGAGGCAGAAGCGGCTAAGCGTGCAATTATGTCTGGCTGGGTGACTCAAGGGCCAGAAGTCGCAGGCTTTGAGCAGGAATTCGCCGCTTATGTAGGGGCAAAGTATGCTTGCGCCGTGTCTAATTGCACCACAGCATTACACTTAGCATTGTTGGCAGTAGGTGTACAGCCTGGGGATGAGGTAATTACTGTCAGCCACTCCTACATTGCCACTGCTAATAGTGTCCGCTACTGTGGAGCAATGCCTGTGTTTGTGGATATTGAACCGCAAACATATAATATCAACCCGATGTTAATCGAGGATGCGATTGGCGATCGCACTCGTGCTATTCTCGTTGTTCACCAGATGGGGATGCCCTGCGATCTCAAAGCCATTTTGGACATTGCCCGCCGCTACGAGTTGCCAGTCATTGAAGATGCGGCTTGTGCGATTGGCAGTGAAATTCTCTGGGACGGTGAGTGGGAGAAAATCGGTAAGCCACACGGAGATATAGCCTGTTTTTCCTTTCACCCTCGCAAAGTGATTACTACTGGTGATGGTGGCATGATTACTACCAACAACCCCGAATGGGACAAACAGTTTCGCCTCTGGCGGCAACACGGAATGAGCGTTCCCGATACCGTACGTCACGGTGCAAAACAGGTAATATTTGAGTCTTACCCCATGTTGGGTTACAACTATCGGATGACTGATATCCAAGCAGCAGTCGGACGCGAACAACTCAAACGCCTACCAGAAATTGTGGAACGCCGCCGTTACCTGGCACAGCGATATCAGGAAATGTTGGCAGATGTGCCAGGATTGAAATTACCAACAGAGCCAACCTGGGCAAAAAGTAACTGGCAGAGTTTCTGTGTTAGGTTGCCAGAACAATGTAATCAACTGCAAGTGATGCAGGCGATGTTAGATGCTGGGGTGTCTACGCGGCGGGGGATTATGTGCGCTCATCGCGAACCAGCTTACAGTATAGAAGCTTGGTCATGTGGAATTGATGGAGATGCTTGTGATTGCGAACAAGGAAGTTGTAAGTGCTTAACTGAGAGTGAGCAGGCACAGGATCATGCTATTATTTTGCCTCTGTTCCATCAGATGACGGAGCAGGAGCAGGATCGGGCGATCGCGGTTTTGAAAAGTCAGGTTTAATGCAAGCTATTGCATGGGTGCAACAGTCGAGCGATCGCTCTGTTGCTGTTGTTAAGCTAGAGCTAGTCCCTCGGATTTTCCTTGTCATGTATCAAACAGATCCTCCTCGCTCCCCAAAAGAAGTACTGCCCACAATGTACAATCTCAAAAGTGAAGACCCAGAGGAACCAGGTTTGCCTGACGAATTTCACGACCTACAGCCTGAACTCCTGCGTCTGACTTTCCACCCCGCTAATTATCCAGCCGACCAAATATTTATCGCCAGTGACTTAAATCTCTACTACGATCCCCGCCATCCCCAATGGTACAAGCGACCTGACTGGTTTGCTGTGCTGGGAGTTTCCCGATTGTACGAACAGCAGGACTTGCGCTTGAGCTACGTTACTTGGCAGGAAGGAGTCAATCCTTTTGTAGTAGTCGAACTACTCTCTCCTGGTACTGAAAAGGAAGACTTAGGACAAACTCTGCGGGAAGTCAATCAACCGCCAACAAAGTGGGAAGTATACGAACAAATCTTGCGAGTGCCTTATTACTTTGTGTTTAATCGCTATACAGATGAATTACAAGCATTTGGACTCATAACTAGCCGTTACCAAGCTTTGCCTATCGAGGGACAGGGAGTGTGGCTAGAAGAAGTGCAGTTAGGATTGGGACTTTGGCGAGGAATTTACCAAGATATAGAACGTCTATGGCTGCGTTGGTATGACGCGACAGGCGATTGGATACCTACCCCAGCAGAGCTAGCCGAACAAGAACGCCAACAGAAACAATTGGCTCAACAGCAAATAGAACAGGAACGTCAACGAGCCGAGCAGGAGCGTCAACGGGCTGAACAATTGGCAGCACGACTGCGAGCTTTGGGCATTGACCCCGATTTACCGTAAAGCCCTTGATAAAATGAGGAGCATCAGCTTGAGAGAGATTTGGTCATGAGTGTTGCAGGCAATCTGACAAAATCAATGCCATTACTAGAAAATGGCGATCGCCTAACGCGCGACGAATTTGAACGCCGTTACCATGCCATGCCTAATCTGAAAAAGGCTGAACTCATTGAAGGAGTTGTCTACGTGCCATCGCCACTTAGATATTACAGACATGGTAGACCCCACGCACACATTATGGCTTGGTTGGTTGCTTATGAAACTGCAACTCCAGGAGTCGAATCGGCTGATAATGCAACTGTGCGATTGGATTTGGACAACGAACCACAACCTGATGCTTTGTTACGGATTGAAGAAGCTTGTGGAGGGCGATCGCGCATTAGTGAAGATGACTATGTGGAAGATGCGCCAGAACTGATAGTGGAAATTGCTTCTAGTAGTGCATCCTACGATTTGCACGACAAACTCAAAGTCTATCGCCGTAATGGTGTACAAGAATACATTGTCTGGCAAATGGCCGAACAGAAATTAGACTGGTTCAGTTTACAGAGAGGCGAGTATATTCCTTTGCAGCCCGATGAATCTGGTTTGATTCGCAGCCGCATTTTTCCGGGACTTGATTTAGCGATCGCGGCTTTGTTAGCTGGAGACTTGGCAACGGTATTAGCACAAGTGCAAAGAAGTATAACTACAGAAGCGCATCAAGTGTTTGTTGAGCAACTTGCACAAAGGCGATCGCCAGGTGTTTCCAATCCAAAATCCCCTTAATCAAAATGGCAATGAATTCATCAATGTGCGATCGCCTTCATGATTGATAAGCTTCAAATGTTTGCTGCGATAGTCCAAAGTCCAAGCTAGTATTTGACCGTGCCAATTTTAGATTTTGGATGCAAGGACTTTGGATTGGGGTTTTTCGGTTCATGCCCCGCCCCTTGTGGACGGAACAAATCTAAAATCGCAAATCTAAAATCCCCAAGCTGTATCCCCTTGTGGGTACAGTCAATTCTTTAATCGCAAATCTAAAATCCAAAATTGATTGACCCTAGACTCTTGACTGTTGACCATCTGATCGCGAAATATACAATTTAAAGAGGATTAAAGGTTTGAATGGTGCGATCGCTTTTCTTTGTGGAGAGCGATCGTTATTTTTGTTAGATGAATAAAATGCTCAAAAGATATGTTTTTTTATTACTGGTATTAAGGAAAGTGCGATCGCTTAACTGAAACTGAACATTACAGAGAGAACAATTGTTTTGCCACATAATCGAGAAATCATGTCAGGCTTGAGTGTAGGTTTGAAAAAAAATGACAACTAGCGGCTTATATTTGGTCATCTTGAGTGCTGTCTTGACTGTAACAGCTAATATCTTGTTGCGGATTGGAGTAATTCGTGCTGGTGGATTGGGAGGAAATTCAGCTGAACTGCTAAATTCTTTGTTTCGCTTGGTAAGTC
The DNA here is from genome assembly GCF_013388695.1 of Fischerella sp. Taxonomy (NCBI): domain Bacteria; kingdom Bacillati; phylum Cyanobacteriota; class Cyanophyceae; order Nostocales; family Hapalosiphonaceae; genus Fischerella; species Fischerella sp. Next base: position 53,184 of record NZ_JACAEU010000135.1, on the reverse strand, counting down.
AACCATGTTTCGACATTGGTTTTTTATTGTACGGCTTGGCTAGTCTTGTCTGGTTCCGAGTTATTTCGACGGAGCCGCTCAATATTGCATACCCGCTCTTAGTTAGTATGACATTTGTTTTGGTTACCTTAGGTGCTACAGTTGTGTTTCAGGAATCGATGACATTTCGCCACTTTGTTGGCTTGGCTGTAGTTTTAACTGGAATAGTTCTTATTAGTGGGAAGTGAGAGGAAAGCTAATAAATATAGTTGTAATCGATTACTGGTATTAAGGTTTGAATATGGTTAGGAATTTGGCTGAAATTCTAGGATCGTATGTAAAAAATATCAGGAATTATAAACCAATAAAAACTATTTTTTACTCCAAAAATTACTTTATTTTTGCGTTTTTAATACCGCCATTAGTTCTTGTCTTTGTACAGTTCACACAGAAAAAGAAAGACAAGCTAACTAGTTGGTGAGCTTGGAATTTTTAGTCTTTCAAAAAAGTTATATTCTTAACCGTTTAGAGTATAAAAGCCATGAGAGAGCATGATTTACACCTATCGCCATTATTGGAAGGCGAAATAAAAAGGTCTCTGCTGTCGGTAGTTACTCCAGCCTACAATGAAGCAGAAAATCTGCCCTTACTTTACAAACGTCTTTCGGATGTATTAGATTCCCTGACAATCGATTGGGAATGGATTGTAGTGGATGACCATTCAGCTGATGCTACCTTTGCAGCGATCGCCAATATTGCCAAACGAGATTCACGAGTTCATGGAATTCGTTTTTCTCGAAATTTCGGTTCTCATACAGCTATGACCTGCGGTTTACACTATGCCAAAGGTGACTGTGCTGTGATTATGGCAGCAGACTTGCAAGACCCTCCAGAAACTTTACCAGAACTTTTAACAGAATGGAATGAAGGAGCGCAAGTAGTTTGGGCGGTTCGCAAACGTCGTCCTGGTGAAAAAACAAGTAAAGTAGGCTTTGCTCGCTTGTATTATTTCTTGATGCGTCAAATAGTTGGGATGAAACAAATGCCAGCCACTGGTGCTGATTTTTTCCTTGTTGATCGGCGGGTAATGGAAGCTCTAGAAAATTTCAGTGAGAGTAATGTTAGCCTCATGGCATTGATTACCTGGATGGGATTTCGTCAGGCTTACATTACCTATGATAAGCGAGTGCGATCGCATGGACGTTCAGGCTGGAGTCTAGAGAAAAAACTCAAATTGGTTCTCGACTCTCTGACATCTTTTAGTTATTTACCCATCCGGCTCATGTCCTACATAGGGTTTATTGTTGCCCTAGTGGGTTTTATGTTTGCTGGATTTGTTGTTGTCAATGCTATTTTCGGTCATCCAACACCAGGTTGGTCATCTTTAATGGTTGTAGTTCTGGTATTAGGTGGATTGCAAATGTTGATGATGGGTGGCTTAGGGGAATATCTATGGCGAGCTTTGGATGAATCGCGTCGGCGTCCACGTTATATCGTAGAAGCTACTACTAATGTTACATCCGAACGCAACTAGAAGATCCAAAAAATTGAAAAAATTGATTACGACATTAGGAAAATATTATGAGTGCAATTACTTATAAAACTAAAACCTATCAACTGACAGCTGTCACTCCTTATATCATGCTTGTAGTAGCCGTACTTGCAGCATGGTTTCCGGTACTGGGAAAAAATCTTCCCCTAATTGCTGATGAATATCCCTTTACACTAACTTTGAATAATGGTGTATATTCGTTTTTCACTTCCTGGCTAGCATCCCAGGGTGTATGGCGACTTTTGGGTCAACTGATCAATGGGTTGCTTGTCCATCACCCAGTTTTTACTACTTATCTTGCAGTTTTTACACATATTCTGACAGTTTGTTTATTCTTTAGAGTTACCGAACTTCTGCTTAGAAGTAGTGGTTTGTCATTAGTTCTCGCATTGGTGATGGGTATTTTTCCTTGGGGATATGAAACCATGATACATGTCATGGGATATACACCCCTCGTGTCAGCTCTGGTATTTTGGGGAAATTTATTACTAATCTTGAGTTTTTATAATTCTCATAAAAAGGTACAATTTTATATTTTTATATTGAGTTTTTTATTAACATTTATCACCCAGTTTATTTACGAAAACCTTGTCTTTTCATTTATGTTTAGTGGCCTCATTATTTTGATTAATGAGGACAAAGGTAAAATTAAATGGAAGTCCATACCACAAAATTTTAGAAATAATTTTATTGGCTTGGCTCCTACTTTAGGAAGTTTAGCATATCTTGTTTTATACAAAATTACTGTAGATACAACTAAAGATATTGCTGGTAGAGTTCCTTCTTTAAATCCAGAGTCTATATTGTCAGTATATTATTATCAATATACAAACTATTATATATTTGAACCCTGGTTTAATTCCGATACACGTAGTTTGATATTTTCTTCATGGGACTTTAGCAAAATCCTGCTTTTTATTCTATTACTTGGCACTTTTATCATCAGTTTATCTATTTTCCTAAAACGTGAGTTCAAATTAGAACAGCAAAAGTTTCCATTGAATAATGGATTACTGATTTACATCATGCTCTTGTTATTGGGAGGTTCACTAATTTATGTATTAGCTGGTGGGTTATCAATAGATACTCGTAAAAAATATGCTTTAATTCCAATAATCCTACTACTATTTGGTTGGATATTGCGTACTTTATTTGAAGATAGATTTAAGATTTCCCGTAAAATTATAGCCATATTAATGACTTTAGGACTCTTTGGTATCAGCACTACCTGGCTAGGAATAGAAGTCTATGATTATGAAGTCAAGCGACAAGATGCTTTCGCCGAATTTATAGTTGCTAACAATATTACTGGCGATATTCAAATAGAGATTGAGCGCGGTTGGCCTAACATAGACAATACTTTGGGTTTTGCTATGTATGATGATTGGGTTATTAACCTTGCGATCAAGGCTAAGCGTGATCGGTTGTGTTGCAAAATTTTAGTTGATAAAGAGTGGATAAAACAAGATCCATATTCTGTTCACATCACTCAAAATCCTAATGCGGTAAAAATATACTTTGATCCCAATCAATCACGTTGGAAAATTCTATAGCGTTAACGATAGATGCTAGTGCAAGCTTTAAGTAATTGATGTTTTTAAAATTATCCATAATCAAAAATTGGCTCTAAGTTATAGTTTATTAACTAATCACATGGAAAATATTAATAAACCCAGACTTGTATATTTTCAATGGAAAAATACTACAAACAGATCAAATTTTGTACAGTTGCATATGCAACATCATGTTAAATGCCTATCGGAGTTTTTTGAAGTTATTGTTGTTAATCAAGATTGTGACTACAAACAAATTTGTGAAAATTACAATCCAGAAATAACACTTTTTGAAAGTGGGATTAAGTATATTGGCTTTCAAAGACTAAAGATTACAAATACCTCAGCACATCCAGAAATACCTAAACTAGGCTTCCATAATGGAGATTCATGGTGTGATTGTCGCCCAGGTTTCTTATCCGATATGGAACATTGGGGTATAGAAACGTTTTTTTCACTTTGCACTACTACTGCTGAGCACACTCCTGAAATTGCCGAAAATTTATTTGTCTGGCCAAATTTTATTGATGCTGATATATATAAAGATTATGGTCAATCGAAAATTATACCAGTACTTTTTAGTGGCTATATAAGCACACTATATCCTTGGCGACAAAAAATTTACAAAATTATTTCTCAGCATTATCCTTCACTAAATTGTCCACATCTAGGATATAATGAGTGTTCAGCAACACGAATGCTCTACGGTGAAAAATATGCTCGTACAATCAATGCTTCTTGGTTTGTACCAACATGCGGTTCGGTAGAAAAAGAAGTAGTTCGTAAACATTTTGAGATACCAGGAGCAAAATCTTGTCTGATTACGGAAAAAACTCCAGCACTTGAAGCCGCAGGCTTCATTGATATGCAAAATTGTGTATTTGCTGATGAAAGTGATGTATTAGATAAGCTGGATTACTTATTTCAACACCAAGATCAACTAGAGAAAATTATTCATGCTGGCTACGAACTAGTTCACTCTCGGCACACATTGAAACAAAGAAATCAAATTTTCCAATGGTTTAATCTATACAAGCATCTCCAACCAGATCAAAGAATTGTTCAAACAAATCCATTTGAGCCATTGACTATTACAGAAACATCTTCTGGAATTAACAACTCACATATTAGATGTAATGGATTGGTTATAGAACTTATACGCCAAGGAGACAATCTACTTTGGGCTGGCAAATATGAAGAAGCAGAAAGTTTTTATTTGCGTGCTCTAAGTTATATATTCTGGATGCCAGAACCAAAACTCAAAATAGCACTTTGTAATCTTTATAGGGGTGATGCCGCAACTGCATTCGATTGGCTTCTTAAACTAAATAGATATACTCTTGAAACCTACAAAGCCGTTGATCCTGAACCAGTTGAGTGGGCATATTTTATTATTGCTCTTCTTTGCCAAGGAAAATTAGTTGAAGCGAGCAAATATGCTAATGAGTATCCAACTCTTAGACATCCTGAACTAGAACGTATTCGTTGGGCTATTAATCTTTTAACAAATCAAGAAAATAAATATAATATTTCATCCGGTGAGCAATCAAATTACCGCTACAGCATTCATCAGTTACCTCATCAAACTCTACCTGAATGGTTTGATAATTTATGCACAATGCTGCGAGCTTGTCAGCAGTTTGACTTAGTAAATAAAATAGATAAATCCCTTCACTCAGAACATCTATTTGTCAATATAAAACCACAGAATAATAGTATTTTTTACAGTAAAAATATCAAAAAATATGCAAAAGAAATAACTTCAATGTTATTGAGAGACAACATACCAAGCCGTCCCCAATATGTTCTAAAAATTAGAAGGTTTATCTCAATTAATTTAATAAAGAACTCTACGATAATATTGCATAATTTAGAAAATATATTTGGTTGTTTTTTGCCTTATCGTTTCTCTAAAATGCGAAATGATGATTTTTTTAGTGAGATTGAAAAAATTGTCCGAGAAGAAGATATTAGAACAGTGTTAGTAATTGGAGCTTCAGCAGGAAGAGGAAGCACAGAAGCAATTTTAAAAGGGATTCAAGAAAACTCGACTCATCCAAGAGGATTTTGCATTAATCTTTCCAATCCCGGATTTTTAAAACTGCAAAAGCGTTATGCTAATAGCCCTTTTGTCAGATGCTACGGAATTTTATCCAGTTTAAAGAAAGATTTACCTAAAGCTTTAGAAGATACGATCAGAGAAATTCATAAAGACCATAAGATCAAGGAATTTGATACAGTCTTAATTGAAAGATCCGATTTAACTATTAGCACTCTCTTAGATATTGTCAAGGAAGCAAAATTTGTACTGATTGATGATCTTACTCTCTGTGAAAACTATCATAATTACTATAGATTGATTACAGATTCCAATTATGCTCTAGTGGCTTATAATCCTTCCTTACGTAATGGATATGCCATTTTTAAAAAACTGAATCATGAAGCAATTTTTTCTACTCCTAGCTACACAAAAATCTGATATTAAAAAATGAAACTCTGTTGGCTACTTCCTACTGATCATAGTGGTGGAATATCTCCTGTAGCTTTTTCTTGCTGTCAACAAGCTACTGCTAATGGGCATGAGGCTACAATGCTCTTACTGGCTCCACCCACGATAATTATTGGTGATGATGTTAGAGTATCATCTCTAAAGCTATATGCTTCTGCACCAGAAACACCAAGAAAACTATTGCAATGGCTCTACGATAATCCACAGGATATTGTATTTTTTAATGCTTGTAGTGAATTTGATCCTGTAATTCCCTATCTATTACCAACAATCAAATGTGTTTATGTAGTACATGATACTGCTCCTCCCTACTGGCATTCAGCATTAGAAGACGAAGATAACATAGAGGCAATAGTTGCTGTATCTGAGACTGTAGCTAGTAAATTTCGACACCGCTTAAAACAGCCCCAAAAACTATATGTTATTCACAATGGTTGCCTATTTCCTGAAATATTAGACAAAGATAGTACAAGAAAAGACGAACTTATATTTCTTGGTGGTGATAACCCGACAAAAGGAGCATTTGATGTTCTCAAATTATGGAAACAACTATTTTTACAAGGATTTCGAGGCAAACTGCACTGGTTTGGAAATGTAACGTCAGAGTTTAGAAATAAAATCGAACAGCTACCTAATTCTGAGCATATTCAAGTTCATGGTTACGTTCAACGTGACAAACTTTTCTCCACAGCTGCATCAGCAAAAGTGTTGCTGATGTTGAGTCGTGTAGAACCGTTTGGCATGGCAACAATTGAAGCAATGAGTATGGGATGTGTGCCAGTTGCATGGGACGTGGACACAGGCACAAAAGAGATTATAACAGCTAATCAAACAGGGCTTTTTGCACCATTGGGAAACATGCAAGTTTTAGCTAGACAAGTCCTATATGCTTGTGAAAATTATCACACTTTTAGTAATGCTGTAATTGAGCGTGCACGTTCTGATTTTGATGAATCAGTAATGTGGAAAAGCTACGAATACTTAATAAATGAAATTTCCAGCCTCGAGCCTATTACAAGGAGTAAACAGGGTCAAAAACCACCAAAATTCCAACCTCCTGTGCGTCGTTTTCAGCTTTTACACCCACGGCTTCGTTCGGCAATTAGGGAATTCATTGGGCGATCGCCAAGCCTCGGCTATTGGCTGCGCGACATGCGTGGATTGTAGTTTTTGATATTAAAATCTATCCGTTTTTTTGGGAGAGATATTCCTTATGAAACGCCGTGCTTTTTTAATTTTTACTGGCTTAGGTTCTCTAAGCAGTAGCTTGCTTTTATTATTCAAATCCACTGCATCAACAATTTTGCAGAAAAGTCCTAATCATGTCAAGACTGCACAAGCTCAAGATTTACCAGTAGATGTTGTTAATGTCCAACAATTTGGATCACTTGTGAATGGTATTAGCAATAATCCTAATATTATCACCAGAAACACAGCAACTATTCAGGCTGCTATCGATGCAGTTGGTCAAAAAGGAGGAGGAAATATTTACATCCCTAACGGATTGTACCAAATTGCACCACCAGACTTAAATAATCAAGAACGGTCTTCACTTATTATCAACTATGATAATATTACGCTGTTCGGTGATGGTATTGGCAAGACCATTCTTCAAAGTAGAGGTAATTACTCCCTGATTGACGGTAATGTTGTCAGGGGACATGGAATCATGATTAAAGGAACGATAGATCCTTTAAATCCAAGGAAAAACGTTACTATTAAAAATATCGAACTAAGTGGTGGTACTAATGGATTTACAGGCAATCGTAATTGGCCTGCTGATCCCAATACTGGCGATGGTTGGGACTTGACTCATAAAGGAATAGTCTTAGATTTCAATACATACCTGGACAATATCAATATTGATTCTGTTTATGTACATGACTTTAGAGGAGAAGTCATTTATGGTGGTGGTTCTGGAATAGGGAAAGTTACCATATTGAATACAAAAATACACAATTCTAATGCTTCAATGTTGAGTATTGAAGCAGAATTAACTGTTAAAGATTGTGAATTTTCGCAAACCGCAACTGCCTGGGTAGAGAATGCATCACTTTCACCCAATAAAAATACTTATTTCTATAAATGTATATTTAAAGACTCTACTTATCAAGGTTTAGTAGAAACTGTAGGTAACTTCCAGACTGGTAATAAACATATTATTCGTAACTGCTCATTCCACAACTCTCCTGCTGGCATTTGTGTTTTTGGTTGTAGTGGTCTTGTTATACAAGAAAATAAATTTCTTGATTGTGATTCGGCATTGTTAACAAGTCAAGAAAATGTGGAAATTGAATTTATTAATAATCAAGTAATAGGAGAAACTAAAGCCGTAATTGCAGTTAATATTCTAGGTAAATTAAAAAATGTAATTATTCGTGATAACGTGTGTAAAAGTCCTGAAAATACCGAAAAAGTGACTTGTATTTTTTACTTAGGTGAATTGCAAAATATAATTATAGAAGATAACATTTTTGAGAATTGTCGTACTCCTGAGCAATCAGGTGAATTGACAAATGAACGTCCTTTTTTCCGCAATAATCAATATATCAATGTCGAGAGAAGAGATTTACAAGGAACAGCTAATTTTTGGCAAGAGCCACCTTATGTTGTTGAACCAAAATGCGAAGAAATTGTTATGGTAAATAATACATATATCCCAGTTATAGAAGTAGATATGAGTACAGAATATTATGTTGATGGACAAGAAGTTTTGATTACAGGTGGTGCAATTAAAGCACAAGTTAAATTTCCTCAAAAATCAAATAATGTTAAATGTCAACACGATAGATATCTCAGAGGTCAAGGCGAAAAATTAATACTGAAATTTAAACGATCTGAACGTAAATGGTATGAGAAATACTATCAATATGTCTAATGCAGACTTTTATATTATATATTAAAATATAAACTATTAAAATATAAACTAATATTATTTCACTTCAATATCAATCAACATCACTAATTTCCCCAAAAGATTATATGAATAATATCACTAATTTTTCCGGTTTGGTTTCACTTAGAGGTCATCATTTTTATGCTAGTTTAATCAATCACAATTCAATAGTTGTTGATTTAGGTTCACATTTAGGTCAGTTTTCGCACCAAGTAAGTAGCTTAGCTGGATGCCAATGTTATGCAATAGAAGCTCTGCCTTCCTTATATGCAAAAATTCCAGAAACTCCTTTGGTGAAAAAATTTAACTACGCCATTTCTCTGAGTAATCAACCTGTTAAATTTGGTGTGTCTGATAACCCAGAGTATAATCATATTGATAAATGGTCTGTGGGTAATGTCATAGAAACTATAACAGTAGAAGGTATTTCTCTAGAAACTTTTATGCAAAATCAGCATCTTCAATCTATAGACTTGCTCAAGGTGGATATTGAAGGTGCAGAAATTGAATTATTTCAATCACTGAGCGATGCAAGTATATGCAAAATCAAACAAATTACAGTTGAATTTCATGATTTCGTATTTCCAATTGCAAGGGAGGTTGAAATTATAAAAAATCGTTTAAAAAATCTGGGCTTTTATTGCATAGTTTTTTCCAGAAAAAATAATGGAGATGTATTATTTCTGAATAGAAAATACTGTGATATCCCTATCATTGATTCTATTTATATTCGATTTTTTGCTAAGTATCTGAGAGGAATATCTAGAATAGTAAGCCGTTTACTTGATCAGCAATAATCTATTAAGCAATGAGAGATAGTGATGAAAAGTTATCATGAAACCTTAGAAAATGGATCAATTAGTATTGCCAGTGGAGCCGATGACAAGTTTGCTATGGGACTTGCCATCACGCTTTACTCTGCTTTAGCGAATCTGGAGACAAATAGAACAATAGACATTTACATTATTGATGGCGGAATTAGTAAAGAAAATAAGCAGAAATTGATCCAGGTTTTGAGCAACAATAAATTAAATGTGAATATCAAGTGGCTCAAACCAGACTTGGGATTACTCAATGGTGTAAAGGTTTCTGGTGCGTTCAGCATAGCAACTTATTTTCGATTACTGCTTCCAGAATTATTGCCGAAACAAGTAGAAAAAGTGATTTATTTAGATAGTGATTTGCTAGTTCAAGGAAACTTAGAAAAGCTTTGGGAAAAAGAATTGGATGATTTTCCTGCATTGGCTGTCCAAGATTATCTTTTCCCCTGGGTATCTAATGGTCTGCAAGATACTTATCAAGAACTAGGATTAGCATCAGATACACCATACTGTAATGCGGGAGTCATGCTGATGAATCTCAAGCAGTGGCGTGCAGAAGCATTGGCAAACAAGGTGTTAGAATATAGCCATAAGTACCATGATACCGTATATGTAGCCGACCAAGACGGAATCAATGCTCTGATAGCAGATAGATGGAAACTCCTTGATCCGAAATGGAACGTACAAATTTTTGGTGTTGATAGCTCAGCCATCAAGCTGCCCTACAAGCCAACAGAACTTATCCGAGATGGGTTTATTTTACACTTTACAACTAAAATTAAACCCTGGCATCCAACTTACAGGCGAGCAGGTGGAGAACGCTTTGCTTATTACCTCAAAAAGAGCAATTGGTTGAGCAACCTAGAATATATCAAATGGTTCACTCGTGTAAGGTTGCCTCAAATGTGTATTTATTCATTAGCACAAATAAACCGTCGTCTTAAAGCAAAGACAAGTTGAGAATTGGAATAATAATTACATTAATTAATATGAAAATCCTTTTTTATTTTGGTGGTTTTGTACCTGTGGGAGGAATTGAAACATTCTGCAAAAATCTCCTTTGTTATCTTCAAGCTAGGAACTATGACTGTCGATTAGTATGTTGGGGACCCGAGTCTGCATTGCTTCAACGCATAGAAGATGCAAAAGTCAAGATTGTTCGTATATTTTGGCAATGGGGTTGTCGATGGAATATACCAGATTGGTTGCTTTTACCTATTAGTCTTCAACAAGTGAAACAGGCTGATGTAATTCTTTTTGGTAAACTTTTTCCGAACAAAATTTTAAAACAACTAAGGTTGCAAGCTGGTAATCATACTAAATTCGTTTATATTACTCCTTACCGACCTGTACCTCCAACTACAAATCAGGAAAAAAAATATCTCTTAGAAGCACTTAATCACTTTGATGTCATTCTAGTGCAAGCGTCTAGCTTTGAAGAAGATTTACGTCAAGTTGGCTATCAAGGAAAGATTGAAGCTATCTCATATATTCCTCATCAACCACGTAAGCTTAAACCCTTGCCAGCACAAGAGCAATTAAAAATTGGCTTTCTAGGCAGACTTGTGGAAGATAAAAATATTCCTTTGTTACTAGAGGCCTTCTGTAGGTTTCAAGATGAATATTTACAAGCATCAACTTCTGAAGGTAGACAAAAGCGGAAACCTAGCCTGCATCTCTTTGGTGATGGTCATTTGCGCAAGCAATTAGAACAACTTGTTGAAAAACTTGGCATCGCCTCTTCTGTAATTTTTCATGGCAGTATTCCTAATGCTGAAGTAGAAGAGGTGATAGCCTCATGTCATTTGTTTGCTTTTGCTTCTCGCAGCGAAGGACAATGTTTAGCAGCATTGGAAATTTTGGGTTGTGGTAGACCAATTGTTGCTACAGATGCTGGCGCACTACCAGATATTTTATCTGATTCTCGTCTAGGCAGAATAGTACAGTCTGCTAACCCGAATGAATTTGCTGATAGCCTGATGGATATAACAAAGTTAATAGAGCAACAATCAATATCTCCAGAAGTTATACGTTCAGCTTATCTTGAGCGATATGCTCCTGAAAAAGTTGGAGGTAACTACGAGGAAATCCTAAATTCTTTATGCCAAAGAAATTTCTAATCTCCTTAATACATGAATAAAACCAAAATTTTAGTAGCACAACTAGGTGCTAGAAAACACTACCAAGAACCTTTATTATTTCATCGCTGGGGTATTTTAGATAACCTATACACCGATTTCTACTCAGGTCATAGTGAGCTTGCTAATTTATTACGTTATCCCAGAATCTACAATTACCTACCCAATTACCTCAAGAAAGTTCTAGATAGATACGAGCCAGGTCTTAAAGGTGCAAAAATCATCCATTTTCCAAAATTTGGATATCAATATATCCAAGCTTGCAAGAATACTTCACCTGATCGGGCATCGCAAATATTTGTTTGGGGAGGACAGGAATTTTGCCAGCGAATCATTAAATATGGTTTAGGAGAAGCTAATACTATCTATGGCTTTAATAGTGCCTGTCTTGAGTTGTTTGAATATGCTAAGCAGCGAGGCATCCGCTGTATTTTAGATCAAACCCTAGCTGATTACTCATTCGTACATAATCTTTTACTAGAAGAGGAAAAGCGCTGGAAAGGATGGTCAGTAACACCCTTTAAGGTTACTAATGCTGCCTTAGGACTCATGCAACGAGAACACTATGAACAAGACTTAGCAGATCATATTGTTTGCGGCTCTAGTTTTGTCAAAGACTCTCTAGTAGCTAGAGGAGTTGATGCTAATAAGATAACAGTGGTGTCGTTAGGTCGCCTCAAAGATGAAAAACCAATCGATTATCAAAGTCTTAACAAAACCCCACAAGAGCGAGGAGACGGGTTAAGAATATTATTTATTGGTTCAGTTGGTTTGCGAAAGGGGATTCCCTACTTACTAGAAGCTCTAAGATATCTCAAAGGAGAAATCTCTTTTACTTGTAAAGTAGTAGGTTCTCTGGAAATTAAGCCTGAGCGTGTTGCTGAGTATAATGATGTATGCAACTTTCTAGGAACACTTCCTCGCTCTCAAATAAAAGAATTATATACTTGGGCAGATGTACTTGTACTTCCTTCAATTTGTGAAGGCTCGGCAATGGTGACTTACGAGGCATTAAGTTTAGGAGTGCCGATTATTAGCACTTATAACTCAGGTTCTGTTGTCAGAGATGGAATTGGTGGTTTCGTTGTAGCCATTAGAGATATAGAAGCAATTGTTGAAAAACTGTTGAAAATTTATATAAATGGTAATGATTCTGAGATAAGAGCTAACACTCAAGAATATTTAAAACATATAGTTAAAGAGTCAGAAAATAAATTGCGGCGTCTTATAATGGTTTAAACGCTAATTAATATGATATCTAATTTTTATGGCTGAAACATATCGGGATCTGCTGATTCTCATTTGCCTGGGTTTGTTAGGTTGGGGAGTAATTCGCATAGAGCGAATTTACCAATATCCATTCTTCATGGGCAGCATGTTTATTTCCTTTATTGTACCTCAAGCATTTGCCTTAATTAATAATCCGGCTTCAGTCAGCCAAGAGGCTCTGGAAAGGGTATTATTTGTATCGTGCCTAAGTGCTGCTGCCTGTTGGATAGGCTATGAAATGAAACCAAATCAAAAATGGTTAGCCAATCTAAATATTATTATTGACGAACGTAAGTTATTTAGAGCAGGAATTGTCCTGATTGCTCAAGCATGGTTCTTTAATTTTTTACTTGCTCATACAACCATTCAAAAAAGCGCAGTAAATGGTAACTGGACAGGGCCAGCTACCATATATTTCTTTTTTATTCAAGCTGGTAATATTGCTTTTGGAATTTTTATTTTACAGTTATTAAAGCGCCCCAATATAATTAATTTTATTTTTGCAGTCCTCTCTGGGATGCCCCTATTTTCTCAAGTTATGAGCGGGCGTCGTCAACCAACTATGACATTTGCAATTATCATAGGTATTTCATTTTGGCTGGTTCGCCGCTACATACCTTCTAAAGCACTAGTTATCACAGCAATAGTTGTAATGACTTTTCTCATTCCTGTGTTTGGTGAGTTACGTAGTGATTTTTGGAATTTGGTTTTTAGTGGCGACTGGCAGGGAGTATTATCTGCATCTCAAATTGCTTTTAGCAACCTGCAAAAAGGAGAAATATTGGAACTTAGAAATGCAGCATTATTAATAGATGCAACTGATTTTACAGGAGTATACGGATATGGCAGTTCATGGTGGGATAGTATAATATTTCAATTTGTACCAGGACAAATTGTAGGTTTTGATTTTAAACAGTCTCTACAACTTAATTTGGTAGGCGTAAACTACGAGTTACTAAAATCTAAATATGCATATACTCCCCCTACTGGTGCTACATTTACTGGACTTGCAGATTCTTTTACAGAATTTAGCTACTTTGGATGCCTTAGTTTTGCTCTGATAGGATATATATTTAAAAATCTATGGATATCTGCTGTATATTATAAAAGTATTTTTAGTCAACTTCTTTATATGGGATTAGTTAGCCCAGCAATGCTAGCTTTAACCCATGGCATAGGAAGATGGTGGCAAGAGGCATTATTTCAATTAGTTTTTTTAGGCTTAGCTTCCTACTATTCTAGAGATAGAAATAAATCATACTACAGAAATTTGGGAAATTATGGAGGATAGATTAAGCATCATCAAGGTAGCTAAAGGTACCTGTTATTGTTAGCAAAAAGTAAGCAAATTGATTCTGTTTCTTTATATTATATTAGCAAAAGTAATTATGATTCACACTTCTCTAGATGGGATAAAATTGGTTGACAGATCTATTTACATCTGTAAGCTCTGTAAAGACAAAAAAGTACTTCATCTGGGAGCTACTGATGCCCCAGAAACTCAAGATGCTATTATCAATGGAAAATTTCTGCATACCATACTAACTAATGTCTGCAAAGAAGTGGTAGGGATGGACATTAGCTTAGAAATGATAAATTTCTTAAAAGAAACTAAAGGAATTAGCAATATACACTATGGAAACATAGAGGTCTATGAGGATTATCCGAAACAAGAATTTGATTTTATCGTTGCTGGTGAAATTATCGAACATTTGAGTAATCCTGGTAGAGCATTAGATTGTCTTAGTAAGATTGCAAAACCAACTACAAAATTAATCATTACTGTACCCAATGCTTACTCTCTAAAGGGGTTTCTCAGAGCTGTTGCAAGGCATGAATTGATTCATCCAGATCATACATTGCATCATTCGCTTCACACTCTCAAAACACTAGTTGAGCGACATGGCTTCCTGATAGAAAGCTACTTTAGCTTTGTTAACGGCGGTACGGGTTTCATGGCATCAATAACTAACTTATTGCTTAAACTTTATCCTCAGCTTGCTGAAGGTATTGGAGTAATTTGTTTGCCCAAGCAGGAAAATTTTTACTCATGAAAATTGCTGCATTAACAACTGTATCTGGTCCATACGTTGTTGCTCGTTATTCAGCGTTTGCTAACAAGTTTACACAGACATCTCTTTTTCTCATAGAGTTAGGTCAAGTTTCATCTATCTACCCTTGGAAGCATCCCGATGCTATCCCTCCTTACCAAAGAATAATTCTATCCCAGCAACCAGCAGAGCTTCAATCTTCACTGACTTTATTTAAGGGTATCGCAAAAACTCTGGATGACATTAAACCAGATGTGGTGATTCTGTGTGGTTATGCTATACCTGGAATGCGTGAAGCTTTGCTGTGGAGTTTTTGGCATCAGAAGCCAGCAGTTTTACTTTCTGAGTCTAAAGAGGATGATGCTAGTCGTATTTGGTGGAGAGAAGCTCTGAAATCCATTCTGATGAGAAGATATAAAGCTGCCTTGGTAGGCGGACGGCCCCACAAGCGCTATATGATTAAGTTAGGAATCCCTGCTGAAGCAATATTTCTGGGTTACGATGTAGTAGACAACGATAGCTTTCACCCAGACAAACTTCAATATCTTCCTGTTCCTATAGAAAAGCGTTACTTTTTAGCCATCAATCGCTTTGTCTCTAAGAAAAATCTTCTATTTCTCATTTCATCCTATGCAGAATATAGCAAAGTAGTAGGTAATCGTGCCTGGGATTTAGTCATTTGCGGAGAAGGTGAACTACGCCCCCAAATTGAGCAACAAATCGCTCAACTTGGCTTAAAAGATGCTGTTCATCTCCCTGGTTTCCTTCAGCTAGACGAACTCCTTCCTTACTTTGCTCACGCAGATTGCTTCATCCACGCCAGCATTCAGGAGCAATGGGGTCTTGTTGTCAATGAAGCAATGGCAGCAGCTTTACCTGTACTGCTTTCCAATCGTTGTGGCTGTTTTGAAGATTTGTTGGTAGAGGGAATCAACGGATTTGGCTTCGATCCTGAAAATTTACAGGAATTGACAAACCTTATGCTCAAAATTAGCTCAGGTGAAGTGGACTTGCAAGCAATGGGTAAAGCCTCCTTGGAACATATTCAAAAGTTCTCTCCTGATTACTTTGCTCAAGGTTTAATGCAGGCAGTTGAATACGCTTTAGCACATAGCTAATAGTTTGTTAAATATGCTGTAGTCACTGACAAATGAAAATTTTGATTTTTACTCCTTATATTGGTTCTAATTATGGTGGCCTCTCCAAGGCAGTCAAAGAGACAGCAGAAGCTCTTGGTAGTTTAGGTTTAAACGTGGATTTGATTACAACTAATGCGAATAATTTAGACAAAATCCAAGAACCACTGAATAAGTGGATATATGAAAAAAATTACAGAATTAGATATTTTTCTTGTTGGCATCGTCAAGATTTTATTGTCAGCTTGCCTTTAATTAATTGGCTAATTCAAAATATTGCTGATTACGATATAGTTCATACTAATACCGTTTTTGCGCCAATTGTTTCATTTGTTCACTGGTTATGCCAATTGCGGCAAATTCCTTATATAATGACACCTCATGGAATGCTAGAACCTTGGGCATTATCATACAAAGGTTGGAAAAAACGACTGTACTATAATATATTTGAGAAGTTAGCCCTGCAAAAAGCTAGTGCTATCCAGGTAATTGCCAATGTTGAAGCGCATAATGTTAAATCTCTAGGATTTGAGCATATTGTTACTGTTCCTAATGGAATTCACCGCCAAGAATTTGAGAACTTGCCAGAGCCGGAAGTTTTTTATCAGCACTTTCCTGAGACATGCAATAAAAACCTGATTCTCTTTCTTGGTCGCATTGATCCTAAAAAAGGTCTAGACTTACTTGCTCCTGCTTTTGCCACAGTTCGTGCAAAGTTTCCTCAGACACATTTAGTGGTAGCAGGACCTGATAATATTGGTTTTCTAAGTACAGCCCAACACTATTTTCTACAGGCAGGATGCTTAGATGCTGTTACCTTTACAGGAATGCTGACAGGTGAATTAAAACATGCTGCTCTGGCTGCGGCTAATTTATATGTCGCCCCTTCTTACTCAGAAGGCTTTAGTATGTCTGTTTTAGAAGGTATGGCTTCAGGTTTGCCCTGTGTAATTACCACTGGTTGCAATTTTCCAGAAGCAGCCACAGCTAAAGCAGCATACGTAGTTGATATAAATATTAATGCCATAGCTGATGGCTTAATTCAGTACTTGAGTAATCCTCAGCAGGCAAAAGCAATGGGTGAACGTGCCCGTGGTTTTATTTTCCAAAACTATACTTGGAATAGCGCTGCCGAAAAGTTAATACCAGTTTATAAATCCATTTTCGATAGAAAACCTTTGCCAAAATATCTTAGCTATAGTCAAATGAACTAATTTACGTCTAATGTGAATTAAACAGGTCAAACATGGTATTGGAAAGCCTTATGAATTAGGAAAAGTAGACTGTAAATAAGAAATTAGTCTATCGGTGAAATGTTTTAATAGTCTACTAAAAAGATATTGGATTTTGGCTCTAGCAGGTTTGCTCCTCACCCTGCTACTCATGATTCCTGTGCGTTTGTCAATAGCCAGAATCCAAGCACCTCAACCCCAAGCCTTTTTGATCTTGGGTGGTGAGCCAGCGAGAGAAAAATATACAGCTGAACTAGCCCAATGGTATCCATCCCTAGAAATTTGGGTATCTTCTGGTATACATGCAGAGGAAACACGTAAAATATTTTCTGCTAATGGTGTCCGTTCTACACGAGTACATATTGATCATCGTGCTGTTGATACAGTCACCAACTTCACTACACTCATCCCAGATTTCCGACGATACAGAATTCAGCACCTCTTTCTGATTACCTCCGATTTTCACATGCCCAGAGCTAAAGCGATCGCCACTCTCGTTCTTGGTAGCCAAGGTATCGCTTTTACTCCAGTTTCTGTACCGTCAAACCAACCCAAAGAGTCTAATCTCCGTATTCTTCGTGATATTTGTCGCTCCCTGCTTTGGATTGTTACAGGTCGTACGGGAGCCAGTCTTCAATCTGCTGTTGATTTACCATAATATGCGTTTAGATTCTTATACCGTCGGTACTTATAGTCCTGGCGCACCTTACTGGAAGCAACTTTTGTGGTACTTTTTGGGTTGCCCCTTAGTGGAAAGTCATTTGCTTCCCTTCTCAGCGTTAAAAGTTTGGACACTGCGGCGGTTTGGAGCGCAAATTGGTCAAAATGTCCGTATTAAACCAGGAGTGCGGGTGAAGTTTCCTTGGCGGTTGAGTATAGGCGATCATGTATGGATTGGGGAAGATGCTTGGATAGATAACCTTGCTCAGGTGACTATCGAAAGTCATGTATGCCTATCTCAGGGTGTCTATCTCTGCACTGGCAATCACGACTGGACTCATCCCGATTTTAAACTGATGACTGCTCCTATTCACATTCAAGAGAGTAGTTGGATTGCAGCAAAGGCAGTAATTGGCCCCGGCGTTACAGTTGGTCGGGGAGCAGTGCTAACTTTAGGGGGAGTGACTGCACGCTCTCTAGAACCAATGACAATTTATGCGGGTAACCTAGCTCAACCGGTTAAGCAAAGAAAGGTGATTTACGGTTTAAGGAGGGCAAAACGCAAAACTGAAAAAATTATTGCTGAACTTGATCGTGATGGAGTAGAAGAATGAGATTAGTAGAGCGTCACATTATCAAAATTGGGCATCAATCACAATGCTAGTCGATGGATTATCAACTACTTGGCAAGCCAGGAAATTGGAACA
This sequence comes from Fischerella sp., assembly GCF_013388695.1. Classification (NCBI taxonomy): domain Bacteria; kingdom Bacillati; phylum Cyanobacteriota; class Cyanophyceae; order Nostocales; family Hapalosiphonaceae; genus Fischerella; species Fischerella sp. The sequence goes on along the minus strand of NZ_JACAEU010000135.1, from coordinate 34,681 downwards.
TTAGTGATTGGCAAAAATCAGCAGTGGAAACAACAAATCAATCTCGGTAAAACAACTAATCAGAACTTCGTTAGTATTCCTCATGCTCGGTTTATCGAGCAGTTGAAGTACAAAGCTGAATTTGTTGGAATAACCGTTTTGATTAATGAAGAGTCATACACCAGTGCATCTTCGTTTCTTGATTTAGACCCAATCCCAGTCTACAAGCAAGGCGAGAAACATAGTTTTAGTGGCAAGCGAATCACAAGGGCATGGTACAAATCCAAGCATGGTTTACGCATCCATGCTGATATCAACGCCAGTCTGAATTTGATTAGAAAGGTAGTCCCTGCGGCTTTTGGCTTCGGGATAGCGGGTATTGCAGTTTGCCCCTTCCGGGTCACTCCGGGTAAAGTGGCTTAGAGATATTTGTCCATAAAGCTACTAACTGTAAGTCTTGATCTGATTGGAATTATCGGGGTAGGGCAAGCAAGACTTAACTTGGGTATTGGTTTTGTTGATGCGGGTATGCAGTGACATTGTATTCCTAATATTAAGTAGTTAATAGTTAATAGCCAGGAACCATTAACCATGAACAATCAACCAGAAGTGCTATTCGCTGTTAGCTGCCGATCAAGTACATTTTTCACCATTGTCAACAGCTTGTGTTCCAGATAAGGCTTGGTGATATAAGCTGTTGCCCCCAGTTCCGAAGCCATCAAGCAGTGTTTTTCACCACTTCGAGAGGTGAGGATAATTACAGGAATAGTTGCCAAATCAGGGTCTTGCTGACGGTGTTTGAGAAACTCAAACCCATTCATTCGAGGCATCTCGATATCGCAGATCACCAACTCGATGCTTGTGTGATGCTGGAGTTGCTGAATTGCTTCGTAACCATCTTTTGCCTGAAGTACCTGATAGCCAGCTTTTTGTAGGGCCTGAGCCAAGCTTTGGCGCACAGTGATGGAATCATCCACTATGAGAACTATTTTGTTTGGTATTGTCTGGGGAACTAATTTGGCCTTGACTGGTGGTAGTGAGGCAGTACGGAGCTGGGGTAATTGGCGTTGCTGGGAACTGGATGAGAGGATACGAGCATTTGTGTATAATCGTGTGTTAATAGCATCGCTATCCCGTAGGTAATTAGTATGGCTACTAGCTTGCTCATCCAACACGTACTCCATCAATGCTGCCGCGTCGAGTACTAGTGTCAGCCGGCCATCAGCCAGTATACTTCCCCCATAAATATAGCTGGGTGGCACAATCATTTGCCCCAAAGGACGAATAACTAATTCTTGTTCCCCAAGCATCTGCTCTACTTCCAGACCAAGAAGCCGATCTTGGTAACGGATGAGAATAATGGGCATCATTTCTCCCTGAGGGATAAAGGTATGCTTGGGCTGGGAAACCAAGGAGTCCAAAGGCGAGAAATAATTCAGAACTTTCGAGAGTTGGTAAATAGGGATGAGTTGTTCATCATCACCCTTCCCCCACCGTAGGACTTTACCACCTTCCCAGGATCTGATCTGGTGTGCTTGAGGCATGAGAACTTGCTCGATCGCATCAGTAAAAAAGGTATAGATGCGATCGCCTGCCTGGGTGAGAAGCAATCTTGCGATGTTTAGACTCAGGGGAATTTGGAGTATGAACGTTGTGCCTCGGTGGAGTTCAGAAGAAACCGCGATCGAACCCTGGATTGCTTGCAACTGAGTACGCACCACATTCAGACCAATGCCTCGCCCGGAGAGGTCATTAACACCAGAAGCGGTAGAAAAGCCTGGTTCAAACAGTAAATTCGTCAACTCAGCTTCATTAAGATTGCTAGCATCGGCAACGATTTGACGTTCTACCGCCGTGGCGCGAATCTTGTCAAAATCCAATCCTTGACCATCATCCCGAATTTCAATCATCAAGTACCTGCCCTGATGGTAGGCACAGATTTCAATCTGACCTTGGTGTGGCTTACCCCGTTGTTGCCGGATGGGGGGGGACTCAATCCCGTGGTCAAAGGCATTGCGAATCAGGTGCAACAGGGGATCGTATAGCTTTTCAACCACCACTTTATCCACTAGAACTTCATTTCCACGGATTTCCAGTACTACCGACTTTTTATGTATAACTTGTAACTGTTGCAGCAGCAGAGGGAAGCGACGGAAAAGTTCGCCCAAGGGTGACATCCGAGCTGTCATTAGGGCATCACGGGTACTGGTCAACAGCCGACGTTGTTTTTCTACAGTCTGTTTGGACTGGCGAGCAAACAAATCGATAGCATCGATGGCTTCTGCTAATTGCACGGTGTTTTCCAGAATCGACTGGATGAGAATCTGGGATTTGCTATAGCTATTTAGTTCTAAGGAATCAAAATCTTCAATGGATAGACGGGGGAGAGACGGACGTGGTGACGCCTCCGAAGACTCAGTTTTATTAGATCCAGTGATGCCCAGAGTGGAAGATGCGGAGAATGTCCCCGTGTCCTCTTCCCCTTGTTCCGGTAAAGTGAACAGACGATCGTTGCGATCCTGCAATTGGTCGAGCAGTGAGGAATGTTGCTTGAGCCGGGAGAGGACTACTCGCACCGCAGCCAGTAGTTGGTCGTTTTGGAGCGACTGGCGGTTTTGGTTAGTTAGCAATTCCCCAATTGAGTAATCTAGGCGCTCTAGCTCTTCCACATTCACCCGCACAGTGCGAGACGGAAAAATTTGGTCTTTGTGGAGAACATGGTTTGACTCGTCGGTTTCTGGTATCGGGGTGGGGGGCACTTCATCGTTAACTTCTTCTGACTCCTCTAGGGATGGGTTGAGGCGGTGAATTTCTTCTGCTGCGCCCCAGATAGTCTCTAAGAGCAGGTTGGCTGATTCCTGGTTCTGTGATTCATTCTGTGTAGTTTCGTGGCTCTGCCTGTTTGTACCTGTTTGTATTTGTGTGTTTTTGCGGTTACGCCTTCTTTTGCGCGTACTTTTTTTTACTTCTTGCACTTTTCCATCGCATTTATCTTGGCTAGCTTCTGGCTCTAGCGCTGGATTTACACTGGTGCTTAGTCCACTCAGTTGGAGCAGCGCCAGGGAGGGTTGACCGCCTTGATTGCGATCGCCATTGAGTACGGCAACTCGTGCGTCCTGAAAGTCCAACAGAGCAGTCTGGGCAATGGTCAGCACCTGCTCCGGATGGGCTGCCAGGGCTGCGATCGCCGCCTGGGCAATGGCTCCGAAACCTGGTAATTTTAAAGATTCTGCCAGTCCTTGGAAAACTTCGGCTTCAGTCCGCAGCTTGGAGGCGATCGCCATTGGGTCGCCATCAGCTAGCACTGCGGCGAGTTCGTCTAACTGTTGAGCGACCCCTAATTTAAAAATAGACCGCATCAAGTCAAAGCCTAATTCTTGCGAGGAAGGTAGATAAGCTTCATCAGCAAAAAAGTCCCCTAGCTTTTCTTGCAGTTGGGCAAAAACAGTGGCAGTTTGGTCAAGAACCTCGGCATCATTTACTTGCCCTCCTGTAAATAAAGCTGTTAGAGGTAAGCGCAGACACTCATAACCCTCAAACAGTAAAGCTTCCACTTCTGCGTCTATTACCAAACCAGGTTTGCACAGGGCTTTAAAAATATCCTCCAAAGAGTGGGCTACGCTTTTGATCGTTTCCATTCCCACCATAGCTGCTGCCCCTTTGAGGGTGTGGGTGAGCCGCATCATCGTGTGGATCTTATTGAGACTATAGTCTTTTCGGAGACTGAGTAATTCCTGTTCTAAGGCTTGCAGCAGTTCCCCTGCTTCTTGGAGAAAGTAGTGCAAACTCTGCTCGTGAATGCTTGGGTCATTAGTCATTTGTTAGTGGTTAGGGGTTAGTGGTTGGTGGTTAGTGGTTAGTGGTTAGTGGTTGGTGGTTAGTGGTTAGTGGTTGGTGGTTGGGTGGAAATCAGTGAATAGTGAATAGTCGGCGAGGGAGCAACTGATAACCGGTTGGGAGTTTGTCTACTAACTACTGTACGGGCGAAGCATTTGTACGAAAATACTTCGTTTTGAATTTAGGATACCCATACAAATGCTTCGCCCCTACTAACTACTAACTACTAACCACTAACCACTAACCACTAACCACTAACCTTTCAATTGACTTTAAACTGGTCAGCACTGCTCTGGAGACTTTGAGCCATTGCCAGGAGTTCCTTAAAGGAAGTGGACATTTCCATAGAATCCTCGGAGGTTTTGTTGGCAATCTTTGCCACCTCGGTCATGGTTTGCGTCACTAATTGGAACTGCTGGGTTTGTGACTGCGTTGCCTGGATGATACCTTCCACTAGCTGGCTGATGTGGGACGTAGCTTGAACGATCGCATTCAAATTATGGCGAGTATCGTGTACCATCGCCGTTCCTTGGGCGACCTCCTGGATGCCCTTCTCCAGTGCTACAGCAACCTCAGCTGTGCCTACTTGGATTTCCTGCACTAGCTGCTCAATTTCGGTGGCGGCTTCAGCAGACTGACGCGCCAGAGTTCGCACCTCGTCGGCAACAACGCCAAATCCACGCCCGTACTCACCTGCTCTGGTGGCTTCAATCGCTGCATTCAGAGCCAGAATTTGAGTTTGAGTGGTAAAGTTGCTAATCAGGTTCACCACCTTGGAAACCTTCTGGGAAGATTCCGACAAGCGCGTCAGCCGCTTGTTAGTTTCCGCCACCGTCTCTCGGATATTGACAATGCCATTGACGGTGCGGTTCATGGTCGCATCTCCTTCCCGAACCGTCTGGTTTGCTTCTTGGATTGCCGCTTCTACCTGTTGGGCACTCGTCTCCACGGCTAAGGTAGAATTGACCATCGTCTGAATTTGCTCTAGCGCTTGACTGAGAGCCAGAAACTGCTGCTGGGCTTGGTCAGCTAAACCAACAATCGAGGCTTCACTGTTTTGGGATGTTTCGGCAACTTGCCTGGATGCTGTCTGCACTTGCATGACGATTCGCCGCAAGCTTCGCAAGATGTTGTTATAGACATCAGCAACGGTTCCCACTTCAGTTTCTGACACGGGAACGCGGACGGTGAGGTCTCCCTTTAAGCCAGGGCGCACCGCTGTCAGCAACTGGATCACTTCCTCCTGAAGTTTCTCTTTAGCAGTTTTTTCCCGTATCGCTGCTTCTGTTAATTGCTGGGATTGGGTTCGCATTTGCTCCAAGTATTCTGCTTGTTGCAGAGCCAGACCGAGTTGCACCCCGACCTGAGCCAACAAGTTGATGTCTATCTCCTCCCAATGGCGTGGTGCATCATTCTGATAAGCGCCTAATAGTCCCCAAAGTTGCTCACCTTTGAATATCGGCGCAATTATGTAGGCTTTCACCTGCCACTGCTCCAGCAACTGAATGTGGCATTCATCATGCCCAACAGTATAAATGTTGTCTACGCTAAAAGTTTGTTTGTGGCGATAGCGACCGCCCTTGCTTTCTTGCAGGTAAGTATCTTCGACCTTAGTCAGGTCGCTTCCCACCAGTTTTACCCAATTGCTGCCCACATCCTCAAGTACAAATTCCCCACTCCAGTCAGGATGAAAGCGGTAGATGGCTACTCGGTCGGTCTGCAACTGTCTGCGTAATTCCTGAAGAGCCATTTGCAAAACCCGATCGAGAGAAAAATTCTCCTGAATCAGAGCCAATCCCAGTCTGTAGACCAGTTTGCTGTAGATTGTCCCTCGTTCGACCGATTTGGTTAACCGTTCTGACTGGACGCGAAGTTCTTCAATATACTCTGCTTGCCGCAAAGCCACCCCTAGTTGACCACCGATTTGCATCATCAGCCTGAGTTCAGCCTCTTCCCAGTGCCGTGAACCACTGTGTTGAAATGCCGACAGCAACCCCCACAGCTTCTGCCCTTGCATAATGGCAACGACCATGCAAGCTTTGACTCCAAATAATTCGAGGGCTTCTACATGGCAATCGGTCAGACCAGCATTGTAGATATCATCCACAACTAAGGGTTCGTTGTTGCGGAATCTACCGCCCTGGTGTTCTTGCAAATAGGGATCTTCCCAAGCACTGCCAACCAGTTTTGGCCATCCCCCGGACTCCGACTCTACCAAAAAGTCACCGAAGTAATCTGGGCGGAACTTGTAGATGGTAATGCGCTCTACATCCAGTAGTTTGCGGACATCTTGGGTTGTCGCCTTGAAAATGGCATCAATGTTCGATGTATTGCGAATCTTGTCGATGACCTTAGCTGTGGCGCGTTCCAGTTCGGCAGCTTTAGTTAACTGGGTGGACTGCTCCTGCAATTGTTGCAGGTACTCTGCTTGCTGCAAAGCTACTCCCAGCTGACCGCCAATTTGAGTCATTAAGTTCACTTCAGCCTCTTCCCAGTTCCGAGAACTGGAGTTTTGATAGGCTGCCAACAGACCCCAAAGCTTTTCTCCTTGGAAAATGGGAACAATCACATAAGCCCTGACCTGATAACGCTCCAGCATTTCAATGTAGCAGGGTGAGAACCCTCCTTGGTAAATATCATTAACAACCCTGAAGTTTGTCCCTTTGGCATAGGAACCCCCCTGAGTTTCTTGGAGATAGGTATCCGTAACAGTGGCTCTTTCTTTACCGAGGATTTTCACGCTGCATTCGCTGATATTCTCTCGCAGAATGGGATTTTCAAATTGTTCCTGCATCAGCGCAGTCCAACCACTACTGACGGACTCTGCCACAAATTTACCACTCCAGTCAGGCTCGAAGCGATAGACAACGACACGTTCTGCTTGCAGCAGTTCTCGGACTTCTTGAGTTGTCGTCTTGAAAATGGTTTTAATGTCTAATGTCTTGCGGATCTTGTCTATGACTTTGGCTGCGGCTCGCTCCCGCTCTGCGGCTTTGGCTAATTGGGTGGATTGCTCTTGCAACTGTTGCAGGTACTCTGCTCGCTGCAAAGCTAGTCCGATTTGATCGCCAATTTGCATCATCAGTTTGACTTCATTTTCTTCCCAATGCCGTACTCCGCTATGTTGAAACGCCGACAGCAACCCCCACAGTTTCTCTCCTTGCACGATCGCAACGACAGCGCAGGATTTGACGCCAAAGTACTCAAGGGCTTCTACATGGCAAGGGTCTAGACCAGCATTGTAAATATCATCTGCCACAAAGGGTTCTTTGTTGCGGAACCTACCACCTTGGTGTTCGTTTAAATAGGCGTCTTCCCAACCACTGCCGACCAGTTTCGGCCACCCCCCAGACTCCGATTCTACTAAAAAGTCACCGAAATAGTCCGGACGGAACTTGTAGATGGTGATGCGCTCTACATCTAGTAGTCTGCGGACATCTTGCGTTATTGCCTTAAAAATGGCGTCAATATCTAAGGAGGTACGAATCTTGTCAATTACCCTGGCTACTGCTCGTTCTCGCTCTGCTGCTTTCGCCAGTTGTTCAGTGTATTCTTTCTGCCGCCGTGCCACTGTAAATTGAGCGGCAATCTGTTGGATAAATTGAATTTCTGTTTCTTGCCACTGACGAGGATCGCTGCACTGGTGAACACACAGCAAGCCCCAGAGTTGCTCTCCGTTCAACAGAGGTACAACTAGATTTGCCCTTACCTGGAATTGAGACAGCATGGCAAGGTGACACTCTGTCAAACCGATATTGTGAATATCACTCGCTGCCCAGTATCGACCTTGGCGATACTGGTCGTAGTACTTGCCAAAGCAAGGGTCATGGATCTTGGCTTGTAGCGCGGAAGTGAAACCAGCCCGGACATCTTCTGCAATAATTTGCCCATGATTACAGTCAGAATGGGGATCAAACTGGAAGACTGCAACTCGGTCTGCGTTTAAGAAGCGTCGCACTTCTCTAACGGTTGTATTAATGATGCTCTGGGAATCGGAGGACTGGCGAATCTGCTCAACTATTTTGGCGATCGCCCGTTCCCGTTCCAAAGACTTAGCCAGTTGTTCGGTAGACTCCGCCTGTTGCAAGGACACTCCCACCTGCATGCCAATCTGTTTCAGGGTGTTAACTTCAGCTTCTTGCCATTGGCGAGGTGCGTTGTTGTTGTAAGCAGCTAGTAAACCCCACAGCTTTCCTCTAAAGAAAATCGGCGCAATTACAAAAGCTTTGGCTTGAAATTGCTCCAATATTTCCAAATGACAAGGAGACAGATCAACCTTATAAATGTCATCAACCACAAATACTTGCTGGTTGCGATACCGGCCTCCCTGAGTTTCTTGCAAATAGGTATCATCCCAGATGGTTTTGATTTCGGGCCCGACCAACGGTACCCAAGCACCGGCTACCGATTCAGCGACAAACTTGCCTCCCCAGTTGGAATCGAATCGATACACCGCTACGCGATCGCAATTGAGTAAATTCCGAGCCTCTTGGGTAGCGATGCGGAAGATTGTAGTTTCGTCCTGAGCCTGGAGAATTCTGGCGACGATTTTGGTAATGGAGCGCTCCCAGTCTGTCTGCTTTTGTAATTGCGATCGCAGTTCTGTTGACTGCAATATCAGCATTAGTTCCGTCACAATCTGGTAAAGCAGACAAATTTCAGCTTCCTGCCATTGCCGGGAACCAGAGCATTGCTGGACGACAAGTAAGCCCCAAACCTCTTTGTCTAACAGAATTGGCAAGCTCAAGCTGGCTGTGACTTGGAACTGTGTCAAAAGTTGGAGTTGGTAAGGATTTAGGACTGAGATGTCATTCAAGGCGACCTGCTGTTTTTGTTGGTAGTCGAGCCGATTCTCAGCACCAAAGGCGATCGCTGGCAGAGATTTACTGAGACTAGGAGTATAACCGTTTACTATTGCTTCTGACAGCACCACGCCCTCATTATCAGACTCGAAGCGGTAGATCAAGGTTCTGTCTACCCGTAAATGCTGCTGAATCTCGTGAATAATTTCTCGGAATATGGTATCAATATTTGCTGCTTGGCGCATCTGGCTGGCAATGGTCAATAACCACTGCCGCTCACGCTGGAAGTATTGCTCGGTTGCGACAGCCAGGTTAGCCTGCAACCGTCTTTGCAACTCCAAAGCCCACTTTTCCAGCTGGTGAACTTTCTCCAGGCTTTCAGCTTTAACAGCATCTCCCGCCTGCTCCAAGTCTGTTTTGATGGCAGTCACTAATGCAAAAGCTTGGTTGGGATCAAAATTGCCTTTCACCCCAGCTGTTTGTTGCTCGTTATTACCGTTATTGTGCGATTGGTAGAGTTGGGACTTGATAATTGGCTGAGATTGTTCAAATTCCTGTAGGATACCTTGAGTGTCAGTGGTCATATTGCTTATTGATAATGATGGAGGATATATGAATAAATAAGGATGAAAGATATAGACGGCCTGCGGGTGGATTCCCCAAGAGTAGGCTGAAATTTTCAGCCTTAATTCTTCATCCTTCCGTCTTTTTGTGGCTCTGCCACAGAGAAAATCCAGCAATGGCTGCAACGTCCAAGACATTCCCCCTATCGCCAGGCAGATACCCCAGAACAAAAGGCAACAGCGAGCCAGGAAATAAGCCAAAGGACGGTGGATGCAGCTTTTCCAAATCATGTGATTCGATATCATTTACTTTCTCTACCACCAGACCTACAGACTGGCCATTGACCTGAACCACCATTGCAATAGGAGATACCCCTGCTGCCAAAGTCAAGGGTGGATAGCCAACAAGATGGTTTAGGTCTACTAACCAAAGCATTTCTCCCCGCCAATTGCCAATTCCTAAAACGCAACTGGGCATTTGCGGAACTGGCAAAATTTCCGCCACGTCAATCCTGAGAATTTCTGCTATCTGCTCTAGGGGTAGCAGCGCACTGTCTTGCGAACCAAGAGGAAAGCGGATCAACCGAGATAAGGGGCGTTCTGGAGGCAGTTGGTCTAATATCAGTGGGTCAAAACTAGTCGCTATTGAGTTGACAAACGTTTGAGCGAACATATCTAAATTTTTGTCATTTGTCATTTGTCATTTGTCTAAATATTTATAACTAATGACCACTAACCAATATACAGACGTGCCATGGCACGTCTCTACAACCACTAACTACTACCCACTAACCACTAACTAATGACTAATGACTAAACAGCAGTCAATTGTTGGATTGTTTGCAGCAGTTTTTGTTGATCTATCGGCTTGGGTATGTAGGCATCAGCTCCCAGCATCGTACCCAAGAGTTTGTCAGCCTCGGTTCCTTTGGTTGAGCTAATCACTACTGGGATTCCTCGAGTACGATCATTGCTCTTGATTTCATGGCAGAGTTCAAATCCGCTTTGACCAGGCAAAATCACATCGATAATCATCAAATCCGGTGTCTGTGACTGAAGTTTAACCAGCGCTTCCTCACTGCTGGTGGCACTTACTACCGCTAGACCCGCTTGCCTGAGATAATGGGTCAACACCTCGGTTTCCGTCAAGCTATCTTCAACCAAAAGGACTGTAATCATAAAATTTCCGTAAGACAAGACTGACTGTTTAAATTCACTAGTTTTGGGTTGAGAGTTTGCATTTGCAACCCCTGAGATTGAACAGGCTTTGTAGTTGGTAGATGCTTTTGGACAATTTTCAACACCTTCTCTGCTTTGACGGGCTTTGCTAAAAAGCCCGATGCACCTACAACCTTTGCCCGCACTCGGTCTACAATACCGTCATTGTTGGTGAGAATAATCACAGGGGTATCTTTGAAAACCGAAGTGCGGCGAATTTGTGAACAGATTTCATACCCATTGACAACAGGCATGATCAAATCTAAAAAGATCAGATCGGGTTTGTGTTTTAGCAATATCAGCAGTGCTTTCACCGGATCTTCAATATTGATAAAGCGATAGCCAGCCTGGGTGAGAATGCGACTTATCATCAAGCGATCGTTTTTGCTGTCATCAATACTGGCTACTAACGGACTGGTTGATGCTTGCAGATGCGGTTGCGAAACATTGCTAGCAGCTAAGATATCCTCAACCTCAATCAGTCCGATCAATCCTTGATGGATGTAGGGAATAATTGATTGGGTAAGGGGTAAAAGGTTCTGTTTCAACTTGACTGCTAAATCCCTTAAAGTCCAGTTACCATCTGCTAAAGAGATGAGGTTGCGGTATGCAACTGCTGGAATCAGCTGTTGCAATTGTTTAGCTTGTCGGATCGCGGGAGCCAAGTTTGGGGAATAGTCTCTCAAGCCTGCTTGATGCCAAGCTTCCCAAGCCTGCTTTGCTTGTAGCCAACAGTATTCTGTTGCAACTAACACCAAACTTGAATTTTTTGTGGTTGAATCTATAGTGCTTTCGGGAATCCGCCTGTAGGTTAGTGGGATGATTGAACGGCTTTGCAGGTTTGACTGTTGCAGGAGATCGAACAGTATCTCCGTAATCTGACCTTCAATAACTGCTGCCATCTGCTTCCACTGGATTTTCCCTTGTTTCACAAGTTTTGCTAAAAAGATGTAGTCCAAATCAACAGTATCCGACCCCCATTCGATCGCAGTATGGATGGATAGTTCCGGACAGTGTAAAGACATTTGCCGACAGAAACGGCGAATTGGATGCACCGAACTTGCCGCCCAAATCAAACAACCTTGGTAGAAATACAGAGTCCAAGATTGTAAAAAATGAGTATTTTCAAGGTTCAATCGACCTGTAAAATGCTCACTTACACAACCCTGTATCAACTTTGCTAGTTTCTCAGTGCTAACTACCCCGTGAATATTCATGTTTGACTGGATTGTTGTAATATTTTTTACTTATTTCGTGTAACTTTGCTAACTACTCCGTGAATATTCATGTTTGATTGGATTATTGTAATATTTTTTATTTGTTGATTCGTGTAACTTTTATTTAAAATATTTGATTGAAAACTCATACTAAATCAGGTTTAATTACCCCCAAAAACCGAGAGTCTATGCAACACTCATGAACTCCGGTTGACTTTCCGCAGCTGCCTTAGCTTAAGGCATTGCGCAGTAGTATTTTATTCGCCAGGGTAAAAATGGTTTATAAAATGTAAATATTGTAAATATAGAAAAATATTGTTTTAAGCAACTCCAAAAAATAAATTATCCAACTCCTGCATCCAAAACGACTTCTTCCCCCTTGCCCTCCTTGTTTGTCTAAGAACAACTGGATATTTTTTTATTTAGAACTCCCTTAACCTATCTTACCCTCGCTGCGGTGGCAGCGTGGGTCTTCATTTAGCTATTTCACAAATTTGGTATTTAGTTATAGCCACTGACTGGCGAACTATTTGGCAGGCAATGTTAAACTGCTTGCCTTCAAATGTATCTTAGTAAGGTGACAAACTCGGAACAAAAAAGTAGCAGATTTGAAATATTTCTCGTCCATTAGCTGTTCGTCCAATTGGTGCTGATTGAAATGAGCGATCGCACCGCTACATTTATGGAAAAATTCTATAAAATTTTAGATTTTGATTACGAGTATATACAGTAACTAGAGGAATGTTTCCTGATTTCAGGGTGATTGAAGAAATATTATGGTTATGGGAGTGGTATGGAATGCAACTGATCGGTAGCCCTGCCGAGAAATTAATAAGTCTAGAAAAACAAAGCGATCGCCATTTCTAACCTAAAGCACATTTAATTTGCATGTTGAAATTTTTTCAAATTCTTGTGGGGTGGGCCGGACAGCCCGCCCTCAAAATACAAGAAGGGACAGACGGGACGCCCATTCCACAAGAGTCATCCCTTAATTATGCAATGCCCAAAACTTAACATGCTCCTACTGTCATATCATTGCATAATGACTATCAGATAATTGTGAAAATGCGAGTACTTTATCCAGCAATTGAGCCTTATCGAGAAGGAAAATTACAGGTATCAGACATCCACACAATTCATTTTGAAGAGTCAGGCAATCCGCAGGGTAAGCCTATTGTTCTACTCCACGGTGGCCCGGGTGGAGGATGTCCGCCATATTACCGACAATATTTTAATCCAGAAAAATGGCGCTTGGTCATGTTTGACCAACGTGGTTGCGGAAAAAGTACACCTCATGCTGAATTGCGAGAAAACACCACATGGGATTTAGTCAATGATATTGAAAAACTGCGAGAGCATTTAGGTATTGAAAAGTGGGTTGTCTTTGGTGGTAGTTGGGGAAGTACTCTATCATTAGCCTACAGCGAAACTTATCCCGAACGTTGTACGGGAATAATCCTGCGTGGCATTTTCATGCTGCGACAAAAGGAGTTGCATTGGTTCTATCAAGAAGGTGCTAGCTATATTTTTCCCGATGCTTGGGAAGAGTACCTCAAACCAATTCCTGCTGCTGAACGTGACGATCTGCTAACAGCCTATTACAAACGCTTGACTAGTCCAGATATGCAAGTTAGGCTCGATGCAGCCCGTGCTTGGTCAATTTGGGAAGCTAGCACTAGTAGATTGTTTCCAGATACAGAATTAATGCAAAAGTTTGGTGAGAGTCAATTTGCTGATGCTTTTGCACGCATTGAATGTCATTACTTTATCAACAAAGGATTTTTTAATCCCGAAGACCAATTGCTTTTAAATGTTCACCGCATCCGCCACATTCCGGCTGTAATTGTTCAGGGGCGTTATGATGTTGTGTGCCCGATGATATCAGCTTGGGAATTGCATCGTGCATGGCCAGAAGCTGAATTTATTATTGTTCCTGACGCTGGACATTCAATGAGCGAACCAGGGATTCTTAGTGCTTTGGTTGAGACAACAGATAAGTTTGCTTTTTTGTAATTAGTTGTTTGTTGTGGGTTGGTTGTTGTATGGAATAACTACCAACAACCAACAATCAGTCATTCTGAGTCAAAGCCTGTAATCAGCAATACGGTTAATAATATATATGCGCTTCGGTTAACGGCGGAAACGTCTCTTATAGCGCTTAGAGTTAGCAATAGCTTTAGCTTTACGCTTGTTTTTTTCTAGAGGCGTTTCAAAGTGACGATGTTTCTTTAAGTCTGGCATGATTCCCGCCTTAGACACTTGGCGTTTAAACCGACGTAAAGCTGACTCAAGTCCTTCATTTTCGCCAACTACTATTTGGGTCATTCGCTTTTTCTCCTACTAAATAAACTTAATAGGTGGTTGGGTAAAAACCATCCAATTAACTGAGAACAAAAAAGGGCAGACTCTTCGTCTGCCCAAGAGACTTAAAAGTTAAATTTTTTTTGAAACTTTTAGTAGCGTCGAGAGTAACCGCCACCACCACTGTTTCCTCGTCTACCACTAAATGAACCTCTATCTGTTTTGGGTTTAGCTTTATTAACTTTCAAGCTACGACCCATCCACTCAGCAGTATCAAGGGCTTCAATGGCGGCAGCTTCTTCTGCGTCTGATTCCATTTCTACAAAAGCGAATCCTCGCACGCGACCTGTTTCTCGATCTACAGGTAATTGGACACTCTTAACAGTCCCATACTCAGAAAAGACCTGTTTGATGTCTTCTTGCTCTACCTCGTAGGATAGATTACCCACATATATTGACATAAAACATCTCCAGGATTGAAAGTGTAGAGATTTAGATCCGGAGAAGTCTGTAGTAATATGTGTAAATAAAAACAAACTGTCCAACCGAATTTAATCTTCTATAAAAAGCATACCACAAATTTGGAATGCTTAAACATCAACGGGTTGATTTTATGTGACGATGATGTTTAAAGCACGTAAGTAGACTCACAAATCGTTTTGACTATCGCGATTTTATATCGGCGATCGCTCCTTTGGCCATAGCAGCAATGGCTTGATCCGTAGCTTTAGGCAAATGATAATACTTGCCTCCAGCTGTTTTTGCTATTTCTTTTGCAAACCCAGTTGAAACAAATTTACTCTCGGTATCAATCACCAACAACTGTATTCCCAAAGCCCGAATTCTAGCAGCAATATCTAATAATTCTGCTTTGATATCTGGCTTTTCTCCTGGTTCTTGCGGTTCGCCCAAAGAACGCGCCAAGGGAATGTTACCGCGTCCATCAGTGATCGCCACAATCACAACTTGCCCGATATCTCCACTCATTTGAGCATTCAACCCAACGCGCACAGCTTGCGTCAATCCATGCGCTAGGGGCGAACCTCCACCACAAGGCAATCTTTCCAAGCGATTCCGCGCCAAGGCAATGGAACGTGTCGGCGGTAATAACACCTCTGCTTGCTCTCCCCGGAAGGGAATCAACGCCACTTGATCGCGGTTTTGATACGCTTCTGTTAATAGTTGCATCACCGCACCTTTCGCAGACTGCATCCGATTCAACGCCATCGAGCCAGAAGCATCCACTACAAATACCACCAACGCCCCGGCTTTGCGTGCCATGCGCTTAGAACGGATATCTCCCTGCTCTATAATTACTTTCTTACCTGGGTGTCGTTCACGTCGTGCTTTTTGATACGGAGCTGCGGCTCTCATTGTGGCATCCACGGCGACGCGCCGCACTTTTCCTTTGGGCAACATCGGCTTAATGTAGCGTCCTCGGTCTTCGGAAAAGATTAAACTGCGACTGCCAGATTTACCGTGTCGCTTTGCCATCTGAGCAAAATAAAGCACACTTTCGTCAAGTATTACCCCTTCAGGATCAAAGATAAATTCTTCAGGAATATTGGGGGGTTCTTGTTGTTCTTGGTTATCTTCCTCTTCCTCTTGTTCTTGATTTTCGTCCTCGGGTTGTTCTTGATCTTGGGGTGGAGGTGGCGGTGGTGGCGGTTGTTCGGGTGGCGGTGTCTGCACCTGAGTTGCCCGTGGGACGATCGCTAATTCCACGGCCCGGCGCAAATCATCGGCGTTGACTTGCGTGCGTCCATCCAGCGCCGCCGATGCTTTGGCAACGCGCACAGCAAATAACTCGGCGCGATGTCCCTCCACTCCCCCGCGAATTGCTTCTTCGACCAAATAGGTAATTTGGTCATGGGTGATGCGAACATCTTTTAGCCATTCCCGGGCAAAGATAATTTGGGTTTTGAGGGCGTCGATATCTTCGCTGTACTGCTGGAGAAATTCTTGGGGAGATTTGGAATAGGCGATCGCTTGTTCAACTGCTTGGACTCTTTGGTCTAAACCCAGGACACCATCCGCACTCAGAACAATGGCGATTCTATCAAGCAAATGTTCTCGTAAAGTCCCTTCTTCTGGGTTGTAGGTAGCGATAAACAGGGGTTTGCAAGGATGTTGAAAACTAATGCCCTCGCGCTCAATTTGATTGCGTCCCTCAGATAATACTGTTAAAAGTAAGTTGCTAATTTGATCGTCTAATAAATTTATTTCGTCGACGTAGAGGACGCCTCGGTGTGCAGCGGCGAGTAGCCCTGGTTGAAAAATAGTTTGCCCTTGTTTCACCGATTGTTCCACATCCACAGAACCGATGAGTCGGTCTTCGGTCACTCCTAGAGGAATTTGGACAAAGGGTGCGGGGATAACTTCTGTGGGAATTTCGTCATTTGTAGAGACGTAGCATGTTACGTCTCTACACAATTTATCATCCCATTCTTCTGGGTGATTGGGGTCGCAGTTGCTGACCGAACCTTTAACAACTTCAATCGGTGGTAGAAGGGCGTGGATCGCACGCGCCATCACAGATTTTGCCGTACCCCGACGACCTGCGATCGCCACTCCCCCTAAACCCGGATCGACTGCTGCTAATAGTAAAGCTAATTTAATTGCTTCTTGACCGACGACGGCAGTCAAGGGGAAGGTGGTAATACTGGGGGTGGTAGTAGGCGCAGGCATGGTTTGTATAATAGCTTCTCTAGGTTTTTAGCTTATCAAATCTGGGACATCTAGAATAAGTGTGAAGGCAATTAGGGCGATGAGGGCGATCGCTTTTCCCTTGGGAGAAAAATGTATGAGTATTGCTCAGGCTAAACGTTTTACACTCGCTGAATACCACAGACTCGCAGAATTGGGCTTTTTCCACGAGGATGACCACATTGAATTAATCAATGGAGAAATTATTCAAATGGTAGCGAAGGGCAAAGCCCATGCAACTTGTCTAAGAAACTTATTGCGAGAACTACCAAGACTAGTAGGAGACAGGGCAACCTTGCAATCTCAAGCCCCGATTACTTTACCACCCAACAGCGAACCTGAACCAGATTTCGCTATTGTCAAAAATCGTAATGATAATTATCTTTCTGGTCATCCCGAACCTACTGATGTGTTGTTAGTTATAGAAGTTGCAGATTCTTCCTTAGATTATGACCGAGATGTGAAAATGCCTCTTTATGCTCAAGCAGGTATTTCTGATTATTGGATATTTAATTACCAAGTTGAACCTGGTAACGAGAGTGTACAAGTACTAAATAAAATTCCAGCAATTTATAAATGACTGGGGAAACATATGCCTGAAGAAGGATATACAAATGAAATTCGTGAGTTAGTTGAAGGTGTTGCCGCCGGACAAATTAGCGGTGATCCCTTCTATCAATACTTTGTTTCTAATGAGCCTGATGAGAGTATTCTGAAGCGTCCACTGATTATGCAGTCTCCCTACAAAGGATTAGAAAAATTTGAGCCGGAAGACAAGGACAAATTTTTCGGGCGAGACGTTTTAGTTACAAGATTAAATTGGGATTTAGAGCAAAATCATTTAATTGTGCTTTTGGGAGTATCAGGCAGTGGTAAATCATCACTAGTTAGGGCTGGAATCATCCCAACATTTGTAGAGAAAAATTTTATCAATTTAACTTTTGTACCAGATGAAAACCCATTTGAGTCTCTATATCTTTGTCTGAGTTCTCAGTACGGACAAGAAAAGGCTGAGATAGCTCGACAAGTGGGAACTGATACCTTGATGAGGGTTGTAGAAGCTCTAAAAGAGGATTCTCACTGGTTAATTTTTATCGATCAATTTGAGGAGCTTTTTACCAGAACCCCTAAAGAAAAATGTCACAAATTTATTGATAGCCTTGTGCAACTGATTGCAGCCCGAAATGATTCGCTCAAGATTATTTTGACAATGCGGGCTGATTTTTGTGATAGATTTAGTCTCTACCCCAATTTAGCAGCTGCTACAGAGCAACATATTCGCTTTATTACTGATATGAGCCGGGGTAAACTCAGATTAGCGATCGCTGAAGGAGCAGCTCGAAATGGTGTAATTTTTGAAGAAGGGTTAATCGAACAGATTATCAACGATTTTAAGCGGCAGGTAAATAGTTTACCTCTGCTACAATACACCCTAAATTTACTTTGGCAAAAAGAAGAAATCGCAAACCGCAAGCTAACTACAAAAACATACAATGATTTGGGAGGAGTGGCTGGCGCACTTCCAAAGCAGGTAGAAAAAATATATACAGAACTTGCAGAAGCAGAAAAAGAAGCAGTTAAAAAAATATTTATTGAATTAGTAGATATTGTTGATAATAAGACTGTTAGTAAAAGAACTGAGCAGGATCAGTTTAAAGATGGTGGAGTTTTAGAGAAGACACTTAATCAGCTGATCGGCGAACACCTAGTGATTGCAGGAAAACAAAAATCTACTGTAGAAATTGCCCATGAAGCCCTAATAACTGCTTGGCCAAAATTGCCAACCTGGATCAAAGAAAAAGAAAAAAACGAACAGATCCGTAAGTTAGAACTTGAAATCATCGAATCTAGACTGCAAGAGAAAGCAGCAAGAGTACTATACCTGCTTCCTACCGAACCACTCAACAGTTTATTGCTGGCAATTCAAACAATCGGTGAAAATTTGGATAAATTGCCAAAACAGATTCTTGATTCGGTTCAAACTAGCTTGCATAAAGCGATGGTAAAAACCAGAGTGCCAACTCTGTTTCAAGGACATGAGAGTGAAGTCACATGCGTCGCTTTTAGTCCAGATGGACAGATGATTGTTAGTGGCAGTTCGGACTACACAGTGCGCTTGTGGGATATTCAGGGCAACGCCATTGGCGAACCTTTGTACGGGCATGAGAGTGAAGTCACATCCGTTGCCTTTAGCCCTTCGGGGCAGATGATTGCCAGTGGCAGTTGGGACAACACAGTTTGTTTGTGGGACATGCAAGGCAATCTCATTGGCGAACCGTTGCGCGGGCATGAGAGTGGAATATTGTCAGTTGCCTTTAGCCCTTTGGGGCAGATGCTTGCCAGTGGCAGTTGGGACAACACAGTTCGTTTGTGGGACATGCAAGGCAATCTGATTGGCGAACCGTTGCGCGGGCATGAAAGTGGCGTCTATTGTGTTGCCTTTAGTCCTTGGGGGCAAATGCTGGCCACCAGCAGCGACGATCGCACAATCCGCTTATGGGATATTCAAGGCAACCCCATCGGTAAACCATTGCGCGGACATGAAAGTGGCGTCTATTGTGTTGCCTTTAGTCCTTCGGGGCAGATGCTTGCCACCAGCAGCGACGATCGCACAATCCGCTTGTGGAACATCGAAGGCAACCCCATCGGTAAACCATTGCGCGGACATGAAAGTGGAGTATTTTCAGTAGCCTTTAGTCCGGATGGGCAGATACTTGCCAGTGGCAGTTGGGACAAAACAGTCCGTTTGTGGGACATCCAAGGCAACCCCATTGGTGAACCACTGCGCGGGCACGAGAGTAGAGTCTTTGCTGTCGCTTTTAGTCCTTCGGGGCAGACGCTTGTCAGTAGCAGTTGGGACAAAACAGTCCGGTTGTGGGATATTCAGAACAACTCCATTAGTGAATCGTTGCACGGACATGAGAGTGGAGTCTTTGCAGTTGCCTTTAGCCCTTCGGGACAGATGCTTGCCAGTAGCAGTTGGGACAACACAGTCCGGTTGTGGGACATTCAAGGCAACCCCATTGGTGAACCACTGCGCGGACATGAGAGTGGAGTTTTTGCAGTTACTTTTAGTCCTTCGGGACAGATGCTTGCCAGTGGCAGTTGGGACAACACAATCCGTTTGTGGGACATTCAAGGCAACCCCATCGGTGAACCACTGCGCGGACATGAGAGTGGAGTCAATAGTGTTGCCTTTAGCCCTTCGGGGCAGATGCTTGCCAGTGGCAGTGACGATCGCACAGTTCGTTTGTGGGATATCCAAGGCAACCCCATTGGTGAACCGCTACGCGGGCACAAGAGTATTGTTTATTCAGTTGCCTTTAGCCCAGATGGACAGATGCTTGCCAGTGGTAGTTCGGATAGCACAGTGCGCTTGTGGAACATTCGGGGTAATCCCATCGATGAGGAGTTATGTGGGCACGAGAGTGAAGTCTATTGCGTTGCCTTTAGTCCGGATGGGCAGATGCTTGCCAGTGGTAGTTGGGACAACACAATTCGTTTGTGGGACAATCAGGGCCACCCCATTGGTGAACCACTGCGCGGGCATGAGAATGGAATCTTTGCAGTTGCCTTTAGTCCAGATGGGCAGATAATTGTCAGTGGTAGTTCGGATAATACAGTGCGCCTGTGGGATATTCAAGGCAACCCCATTGGTGAACCACTGCGCGGCCATGAGAGTGAAGTCTATTGCGTTGCCTTTAGCACAGATGGACAGATGATTGCCAGTGGTAGTTCGGATAATACAGTGCGCTTGTGGAAGGGCAACTGGCAAGCGTGGCTGCAATTTTGCTGTGACAGGTTGCGCGATCGCCGTGTATTCCAAAATCCCAAACAGGGCAGTTTAACAGAAGCCGCCTGTAAAACGTGTCAAAAGTACGTGTGGAATCCAACACCAGCGGATGAGTTCAACAAACAAGGTGTAACCAAGCGGAAGGCGAAAGCTTTTCAAGCAGCGTTTGATGACTTTTGCCGGGCAATTCAATTAAAGCCCAAGCATACAGGTGCTTATTATAATCGGGGCAAGATCCGCATGGACTTGGAAGATTATCAGGGGGCGATAGAAGATTTTGATTGCTTAATTCGCCTTATACCAAACCATGCAGATGCCCACGAATATCGGGGATTTTGCTACGCCAAGTTAGGCAATAGGCAGTTAGCCGCTGAGAATTTTTACAAAGCTGTCAAGCTTTATCAGCAACAAGGGTACATGGAAAGGTACCAGAAGGCACTGGAAAACTTCAGAGAAATTCAGGAGTAAGTTGATGGGCGTAGAGATTGCAAGCTTTTTTGTTAACGGGACTTAGTACAGTTTTGCATAAAATCGTAGTTTTTTTAAACGCAGAGGCACGCGGAGTAAACGCAGAGGGGCGCAGAGTCTTTCTACGATTTAATTCGTTACGAATTTGTGCAACATTGTACTTAGACAAATATTATGTATGCAGCCAACCCCACAGCGATCTCCCTTTGGGGCATCCCATCGGGAAAAATGGATAAAGTCAAGCTAAGCAAGATGAAAAAAGTTAAAAACATTATTCCTTTAACTTATTTAGTCATTGTAACTTTTTGGTTGAGATTAATTAATTTAGGATATTCAAATTACCAAGGCGATGAAATTAGAGCCTTGTACAAACCAGAAACTGGTCAAGATTTGATTGATTTCCTACTCAGTCAAAGGAAGGGGCCAATTCAATTTTTGATAACTTATACTATGAGTTTTATTAATCCAGAGTATGATAATGAGTTTCTAATCAGACTACCTTTTACGATAGCAGGTATATTCGCTATTTATTTTTTTTATAAGTTTGTTCAACTAGAGTTTGGAAAGAAAATAGCCCTATACTCATCTTTATTGATAACTATTAATGGACTATTTGTTGCCTTTTCAAGGATAGTTCAATATCAATCTTTAGTGATTTTATTTTCTATTTTATGTTTGTATTTTCTCAGTTTATCTACAAAGTATGAAAAATGGAGAATATCTGGTTTATATCTAGGGATGTTGTGCTGGGGAATTTCTATTCTTGCACATTACGATGGCATATTTATCGCACCGTTTGTGTTTTACTTAATTTATCGATGGTATATCAACAGCAACTTTTCCCAGAATAACAATCAACTCCTGCATTTAATTTGTGCAAGTTCTGTCTTATTGATATCAATATCTATCTTTTATATACCTTTCTTCTTTTCGATATCAGAATCGACTAAGACATACTGGGCGGAGAGGATAAATAAGCAGTCTGTCAGTTCTACAAGAACATTCATGACTTATAACCCGTTATTTGTTATATATTTATATGCTTTTTTGGGTGTACTAGGATTATTTAGAATCAAAGAAAATTTCTCAGTTGTATTATGGCTGTTATTTCCTATCTTATCGTTAGAAACCTTAGTTGGTAATCCTGGTACGCACATCTACACATATGTATTACCTTTTTCAATTTTAATGGCTTTTGGATTGGAATTATTCCAATTCTTGATAGCCAATCAATTTCCAGTTAAAGCAAAATATATTAATGTTGCTTTTTTGAATTTCATATATGTTTTTTTATTTCTCATTTCTCATTTATTGTTTATAGATAATAATAAAGAGTATCCGTGGGAAGATAAAAGTTTTTTATTTTTAGAATTTAAAAGACAAAGCAGACAAAGTTTATTTGGGTTCCCTTACTATCGGCACTGGGAAAAAATAGACTTGTATTTAAAAAGTACAGGAAAGAATGGTTACTTTATTACCAATGAGAAGAAAAGTATTATGAGATATTATATTCCAGTAGAGTTTAAAAATCTGGAATTGCAACCGTACGATCGTAATTTGCCTGGAGACATCTACATTATATATATCAAAAACCCTCAAAACAGAAACAAAAAAATATTAGACAAAGAGCAAAGCTATTGGGAAGAACGATATGAGCCGATAAAAACTTTTTCCAACAATGGACGAGTTGTAGCTACAATTTATCGCTTATCGATTGCTGATTGGGAAAAAATAGCCAGTAGTTATTAGTCATTGGTCATTTGTCATTAGTCAATGGTTGTAGAGACGTGCCATGGCACGTCTCTACATTGGTTAGTGGTTGGTAGTTTCTTCTACTTCCCATCATTTCACTACTTCCAACTCACCTATAACTGCTGGCTTTCCTAATACTTCTCCTTTACTGGGAGAGAACCACCCTACCTCAAGCTGGTAGTGCTGGGGTGATGTACTAGGGGGAATTTTGAGCTTGTGGATATCCCGCACAACTGTACCTGTAGTTATTTGTTCTGGAAACACATATCCATCTACCAAGGGTGCATTTGCAAGATTAGTAAAGTTGTCATTAGGTACACTGGAGTTGTGGATGAAGCGATCGCGCAAACCTATTTTGACTGAAATATCACGCGGCAGTGGTGCAAGAAATTCCCAGTAGAATGTGATGAGCAAATCCTCATTTGCAGACACTTTAGTTTTATTCAAGTCATAACCTAGTAGGCGCACTTGTTCCTTGAAAGATAAAGACAAGGGAAACTGGATGCGCTTTAAATCTTCAGGTAAAGGTAGTGGCCCCGGATACACCCACACATAATCAATATCATGCAGCCGTACAGTATACAAAGGTTGCTGCATAGCAAAGTAATTCAGCATCTTTGGTTCCGGCAATTGACGCTGCAATTGGTTTTTGTAGAATACCACTCGATTAGCTTGCGTCCAAGGTTGAATTCCAGATGGGACACGTTTGTCTATAGGTAAGATTTGGCCGTGGAAATAACTGGAAAAATATCGACTGTACCAACTCGCTACTTTAGTTTCTTTCACATTAGGTAACTGATTCAACCATTGAGCAGCTTTTTCTAAACCTTCTCCTTGACCAATCATAAATATATTTTGGGCTACCCTCCCACCACCCAGCAAAGGGTTGTAGTAGGCGAGGTAATAGGGATGATAAGGGAGAAGGAAGACTAGTTGCAACAAAAATAGAACTATATAACCCCTCCCTGCAAGCGAGGAGGGAAGAATATTTTTCCTTTGTGTAATTCCAGCAATAATTTCTAACCAGCCAACCGCCGCAAGTATCGCCAACATCGGCAAGCAAAGATTAATATAACGGTCGATTTTATTGTCACTAGCTGACAGGATCAACAGCACCCAGAAAGTAATTAAGGCAATCGCTGCTATCTCAGGCATTTTTTCCTGCTGACGCCGTAACTTGGGTATGAACAGTACTGCACTTGTTGCTAATAACCCCACTTGCAATACAGGTGAGAGGCGATAGGCCAGTACTAGCGGATAAAATAGAATCCCTGGCGAATGGGTGAGTTGTCCCAAGAAAAAAAGAAATCCCCGATCGGATTCTTGCAAAACACCTTGATGTATGCGATCGAGAACATATCCGGGTGAAACCCACATCGCCGGGAAAATTAGAGCAAACACTACTAAAATGGTAGTACCCCAAAGTGCATAGCCCCGAAATTGCTGCTTCCAGCCTCTTTGGGGAAAGCTGCTTCGCCAAAATCCTAGTTCAATCAATACTATTAGAAGGGCGATCGCAGGTAATAAAAACAACGCGGTGATTTTAGCTGCCGTTGACAGTCCTAGAAATATTCCCGAAGCAAAAAGGAATTTGCGTTTCCCATCTTTTCGCAAATAAAGTAGAAACAATAGTACAGCCAAAATTGCAAAATCAGCTTGTAGCGCATCGGTAGTAATAAAGCGCTGATAAGCCACAAAGAATGGTTCTAATAACAGCAGACTTATGGTGCATAGGGCTACTGCTTGTCCTAATAACCGCTTTGTCAGTACATATACATACACCATACAAGCGGAAGTGACTACCGCTTGCACAATACGGGGGATTATATATAAGTTAATAGGAAATTCTTCTAAATTTAGACAAGCCCCGATATCTGAAGGTAAATCTACACCAAGAAAACCAGGGAAAAGCTTGTGCAACCAGCAATTCAACAACATACTGCTGCCAGTTAGCCACATATTGGGAACCCCTGGATGATGCTTGAGAATAGTATGCGTAAAATCTCCCTCAAACAGGCGTTTGACAAACTGACTACCACGATAAATCCACAATCCCTCATCTGTATTTAGGGAAGCAGTAATTGCCAGAGTACGCAGTATCAGTGAGATGATGAAGATGGCAAGCAACAACGGGGAAGCTTTCGCTTTCATTAGGGCAGGAAATCCACCTGTAACTTTTCTGGGATAGTTTACCAGATTGTATAGTTAGTAGTTAGTAGTTAGTAGATAGTAGATAGTAGTTTCCACTAACCACTAGATCTTAATCTCTTTTAGTCCCTAAAAATGGCGCGATCGCACCGAATCAAACTCTGCTTTCAATGCAGTCAATCTGCATCGGTACTTTATCGCGTTAAGTACAAGCAGGACGGCGATTGGGTTTTTGTTTGCCCTAAATGTTGGCAGCACTTAAGCGATAATAACCCGTTTTATGTTTATGGTGGGACGTGGAAAGCCCGAAAGAAGTAGTAGGGGCGAAGCATTTGTGTAGAAAGATGCAAATGCTTCGCCTTTACGCTCAGATAAGATTTAAAAATTGATATAACTACCATTCATAAATTTCTAATGGTAGAGAATCTGGGTCTTTAAAAAAAGTAAATTTTTTACCTGTAATTTCATCAATTCTAATATCTTCAACTTCAACACCCTGAGCTTTTAACTCGCTAACAGCTTGCTCAATATCTTCAACTTCAAAAGCCAAATGCCTTAATCCACAAGCCTCCGGATTACTAACTCTTTGTGGAGGATTCGGAAAAGAAAATAACTCAATTTGATGATTCTCCCCCACTCGTAAATCTAACTTATAAGAATTTCTCTCCTTCCTAAAAGTCTCATTAATAATAGAAAAACCTAAAATTTCCGTATAAAACTTCTTTGACCGTTCATAATCAGAACAAATAATAGCTATATGATGAATACCTGTAGTCTTCATTATCTTTTCTTTGCGTTCTACACTGCGGGAAGCCGTTTGCGCGTCTAATGCGTACTTTGTGGTTCGTTTATTCAAAAAAATTATAGGGTGGGTAATATCCCACCCCTAAAACTATTAATCTTGCAAAACCGTCTTCGATACAATTCTGGTTTTTTTGCGATCGCTCTCCGATAACTCTTCTCCTGATTGCAGGCGGGTAGCAGAAGTTTGCAAAACCGTAGCTGCACCCACATCTCCCATTTGCAAAGCAGTTTTAGCAGCAGTTTGCAGCATTGTTGCAGCACCAGCGCGATCGCCCTGTTGTAATTTCGCTTCTGCTAGCTGCGTTTGTCGATACTTTGCTAATGCCAGAATATGCTGCTGTACCTCCGGATTGGAAACACCTTGGTAATTTGGAATCACATTCACTTCCACAGGTATATTTTCTGATAGTAACCCTGTCTGTTTTTGCGCGGGGTTATCGTAGCGCACTTGTAAATTAGCAATAGTATGTTTGCCTGGAGAGAATTGCCCTAAATAAATATTTGCTAAAACTACCCGTTTCGTATCCTTCATCAAGTCTCCCAGACGCACCGCGTAACGTCCATCAGCTTCTTGTTGCACTGGTAACTCAATCGTATCTGGAGAAACTTGGGCAACAGGTTTTAATTCTGCAAAGCGAACTTTCGGCATCAGAGAAAACAGTAGATAGGCATTAGTTAATCCTACTGCTTGAATACGGTTGAAAAGACGACTAAACTCATCTACCGCCTGTTCTGGTTTTTGAATATAAGACAACGTCCCACCACCAGCATCGGCAATTTTTTCTAAAATATCTTGGTTCCAATTGTCACCAAATCCCAAAGTATTCAAAGTCAAATTGTAGCCAGCAGCCAACTGAGCAAATTTCAAACAACGCTTGTTGTCGCCGTGTTCATTTTCACCATCAGTTAATAGAAAGGCTTGAGAAATTGTTTCTTTTTTCCCTTTTGCTAGTTCCTCAATTCCTAAACGCAACCCTTCATCAATAGCAGTACCGCCATCAGCAGCAAGACGATTAATTTGCTGTTTAATGCGTTCTCGGTCTTCAATAGTTTGATTGGGTACTAATACTTTGGCGCGGTGATCAAAAACTACCACACTCAGGCGATCGCCTTCTTTGAGTCCATCAACAATCTCATTAGCTGCTTTTTTTACTGTTTCTAGCGGTCGCCCGCTCATCGAACCACTATGATCGAGAATTAGGCATAAATTCAGCGGTACATCGCGATCGCTAAATTCAGCGATCGCAGAAAGAGAAATAGCCAACTGACGTTGACTGCTCATTTGATTGGCATCTAGATTGCCATCATTCAGTCTAGGCAGCAAACTAACCTTCATAACTTCGGGTTTCCATCCAAGATATACATATTTATAAATAACTTCAAAGTGCAATATCCGTTCTACGGAAAAGCTAACCAGCAGAGATACTTTAGACTTCTTAAAGAAGTTGGAGGAAGAGGGGAAAGGAATTAAGAAGCCTTTACCCTTTAACCATTTCCCATGTCTTATAAAACATCTATTAATAATAGTGACAACATCTTAAGCGCAAAAGCTACTCAGACGTAGAGGAATTTTGCTAATTAGCGAGAAATCCACACCTCCAGGTGACTTAGCCTCGCGCTAGGATGTATTACAGTTAACGGCATTATTTCAGGCAACAGTTGCTATGGACATGTCCCCCATCAAGGCTGTGCAAGCCCCTTATTACGGTGATAACTTCTACCGCACGCCGCCACCAGATTTACCTTCCTTATTGTTGAAGGAGCGAATTGTCTATCTTGGCATGCCACTGGTGCCTGCTGTCACCGAATTAATCATAGCTGAACTGCTGTATTTGCAGTCCGACGATCCAGACAAACCAATTAAAATCTACATTAACTCGACTGGTACCTCCGGTTACAGTGGCGAACCCATCGGCTTTGAAACGGAAGCCTTCGCCATCTATGACACGATGAAATATATCAAGCCTCCCATCCACACCATCTGCATTGGTATGGCAATGGGTATGTCAGCAATGCTTCTCAGTGCTGGGACAAAAGGTTGCCGCGCTAGTTTGCCTCACGCTACCATCGTCCTGCATCAGCCCAAGAGCTACGCCCAAGGCCAAGCCACAGATATTCAGATCCGGGCTAAAGAAGTACTGGCAAATAAAGCGACGATGGTAGACATCCTCTCTCGTAACACTGGACAGCCCAAGGAAAGAATAGAGAAGGATATGGATCGCCTCTTCTATATCACTCCCAAGGAAGCTGTGGCATATGGCTTGATTGACCGAGTTTTTGAGAAAGAAGAACTCGCCCATCCTCCCGTACCAGCAGCTGGAATTCTTTAAATCAGTTGTTTGTTGTTTGTTGTTTGTTGTTCGTTCCAACCAACTATCAACAACCAACCACCAACAATTGGCTAATAACTAATTACAAACGGAGTAACGAAAATGCCTATAGGCGTTCCTAAAGTCCCCTACCGGATGCCGGGGGAACAATATACACAATGGATTGACATCTACAATCGTCTTTACCGGGAACGCATTATTTTCCTGGGGCGAGACGTTGATGATGAAATTGCCAATCAAATTATCGCCGTAATGCTATACCTGGATTCGGAAGATCCAGGCAAGGATATTTATCTATACATCAATTCCCCCGGTGGGATGGTTACATCTGGCATGGCGATTTTTGATACCATGCAACACATCAAATCAGATGTAGTTACCATTTGTGTGGGCTTAGCAGCTTCGATGGGTTCCTTCCTGCTAGCAGCTGGCACTAAAGGCAAACGATTGGCATTGCCTCACTCACGGATTATGATTCACCAGCCATCTGGTGGTACTCGTGGGCAAGCAACCGATATTGAAATTGAAGCCAGAGAAATTCTGCGGATTCGTCGTCAACTGAACGAAATTTACGCTAAAAATACTGGTCAGCCAATAGAAAAGATCGAAAAAGACATGGATCGTGACTTTTTCATGTCTGCCCAAGAGGCGAAGGAATACGGCTTGATTGACAAAGTAATTGAAGAACGTCCCTAGCTAGGAACTAGGGAATAGGGCATTGGGCAAGGGGCATAAAAATTATGAATTATGAATTATGAATTATGAAATTTTCAGCATTCATAATTTTCACCTATTCCCAATTCCCAATGCCCGATGCCCCTTGCCCAGACCCTATGCCTCTAAAAATGGCAAATTGGTCTTTATCATTGGTACTTCAAGCTTTAAGCTAGTAGCTGATAGCTGAATATAGTGCTTGTTATAGCTCAAGATGGATCTTGGAGATTGCTACCGTTTATTGGGTTTAAGGTCGGGAGCATCCTTTGGCGAAATTAAAGCCTCTTACCGCCGACTCGCGCAACAATATCATCCCGATATCAACCCAGATGACAAAAAAGCAAAAGAAAAGTTTATTGCCTTGACTGAGGCATACAAGTTGCTGTTGCAGGTGATAACGCCCCAAGAAACAGCCCAACAGTCAACTCAGTCACCAGCCTCAGCTTCTGGAGAAATACAAACACCCAACCCAGAACCAACTTCTCAACAGACGCCGAAAAAGCAGCCGACGCCCCAACCGCCGCACATTTCGGAAACAGAACAGCGACTGAAGTGGAAGACTTATGAGCAATTGCAGCAGTTTTTGAAAGAAAGACGGTTCCCTCAGGCGATCGCACTAGCAGAAGCTTTAGCGGCACGTTTACCCGAAGATGCAGAAGTGCGCCAGTGGCAGGCGATCGCCTATCAACTTTGGGGACGCGCACTAATTGCAGAAAACCAGCTATTTAAAGCCAAAATATATCTGAACAAAGCCTTGAAAACAGACCCCCACAACAAGACTTTGTGGAATGAGGTGCAGCGGGACTTTCAAAAATTAGAGCAGATCTTTTGAGTTTTCTTTTACCTTTGCCAGGGCATCTTCAGCAGCAGCTTTTTCAGCATCTTTTTTGTTGCGTCCTCTGCCTTCACCGTATACTTTTTCACCCACAAATACCTTAGCAATAAACTCAGGCGCATGAGAAGAACCCCCCGCTTGTTCTGTAACATACTTGGGGGGAGTTGGGGTAATATTTCTTTGCACCCATTCTTGAAAGCGGTTTTTAGAGTCTACATTGGCGCGAAACTCAACAATATTTTCCGGGACGGAATCAAACAGCGGTTCTACAACAGCACGAACAGCCTCCATATCAGAATTATTATCTAAATAGTAAGCGCCAACTATCGCTTCAAAAGTACTGCTGAGCAAATTGGGATTTTGAAAGCCGCCGTCAAGAATTGCACCCTTGCCCAAGCGCATTCGCAAGTCTAAGCCTACCTCAACAGCAAACCTAGCAAGTTGCTTTTCATCTACTAACGCCGATCGCCGTCGTGTTAATTCATCTTCTCCTTTTTGGGGGTAACGGCGATAGAGATACTGGCCACTTAAGAAGTTGAGCAAAGCATCACCGAGAAACTCCAAGCGTTCGTTGTGTTCGCCTGCTTCGGGATGTTCGTGGATATAGGAACGGTGTGTCAGCGCACAGTGTAGAAGTGTTTCATCACGAAATTGCAAAAGTTTGTGCATCTCGGGCAATTTCTCTTTCATGCCATTATTATCGAAAAATCTTAATATCAATCAATATTGTTTTAAAAATAGTTAGTCTTAAATATAATCCTATTTAAAAGGAAAGCGACTATGAACCAGACAGCAACTGAGCGTGTGCGCTGGACTACTACAGACATAGACCTCCTACCTGAAAACGAGGGTACGCGCTATGAGATTATAGACGGAGAATTATTCATGACCAGAGCGCCTCACTGGAGACATCAACGTACTTGCTTAAATATCAGTTTAGAACTTGAGTCTTGGTCGCGGTCTAGTGGTTTAGGACAAGCAAGTGTTACTCCTGGTGTTCTGTTTTCGGAAACTGATAATGTTATCCCAGATGTGGTTTGGGCGAGTCATGAACGTTTAGCAGTTTTGCTCGACGAAGCGGGACATTTGACAGGCGCACCGGAGTTAGTGGTAGAGGTGTTGTCTCCTGGTGTGGAAAATGAGCGCCGGGATAGAGAAGCGAAACTCAAGCTTTACGCTTCACGGGGAGTAAAGGAATATTGGATTGCAGATTGGCGATTGCAACAAGTTGAAGTTTACCGTCGGGAAAGTGGGATTTTAAAGTTGATGGTAACGCTGTTAGATAATGATGAATTGAGTTCATCATTATTGCCTGGTTTTAGTTGTGCTGTGAGTCGGTTTTTTGTGTAATTAAACTTTACTCAACTGTTAATAAAACCCCAGCTTTAGGTTTGGACTCAGCAACTAAGTGTTATATTTTTCAGTAATTTAACTCTTAGTAATTGCCTGAATGAACAGTGAGAGAATGTTTTAAAAGTCCTCTTGTCGATAACAAAAAGGTTTTAGATCCCCCTAAATCCCCCTTAAAAAGGGGGACTTTAAGAGGTTTTTGCCTCCTGCCTTTTAAGGGGGATAGGGGGGATCAAAAAATAGAGTTTGATGCATACGACCAAAAATTGCTTTAATTTAAGGTTATCAACTTTCCTCACTATCGACCGAATTACTTTTAGAAGAATTAGGCCGCGATCCTGCATTACGTACATTCACAATTTTGCCAAGCAAATCGAACCAAAATGGCGCACCCATAGCAATAGCAATTCCACTCAGAATCCAGCCAGGAATCATTGTTACAATTTTGATATTCGGAAAAGCTTGCTTTGACTGGCGTGTCCAATTAATTTGCTGTTTTAAGTTGATATCACTCCAACCAATAGGTAGAGAAATATTGGTTAAAGCCTGGTCTGCTTCTAATCTCAATGCATCTAAATTAGCAGTGGGATTCTTAAGTAATATTTCTCCAGCATTATTTGTAATTGTATCTCGGAGAGCAGAATCTTTCGATAACCTGCTAATCATGTGAATAGCATCTGCATTAGCAGTAACAGCGATCGCCAAGCCAATTAAAATTGCTACTCCTTTGGCATTACGTTTGTAAACACCAGAGGCTCGTTCCATTGAGCTATTAAATGTATTTTCAATTTCCAGGCGTAAGGCATTCATTCCCTCTTCTGTAGTTTTAACTCTTGCCTGAGCGCGTTTTGCCAAAACGGCAAGATTGTCTACAACAGATGGTGGTAATGTCTCAATTGCCTGTTTAATTACCTGATAGGTTTCGCTATCTTGGTCTTTAATTGCCGCTTCGATTTCTTTATATATAGCACTACTTTTATTAATTGTTTGCACGACTTCGTTAATATTAGGGCGCAGTCCTCCAAGAGCTATTGCTTGTTCAGTATCTTCAAAAATATCTTTTCTTAAAAACTTGAGTTTTCGTAAGGCTTTGCTAAATAATTCATACTCTGGCATCTCTGCCTGAAAAGCCTCTATATATCTATCGACGCTTTCTGCCATACGATTAAGGCTTGTCTTCAAGCTAGCTTTTTTTTGTTGAAAATTCCAACAACTTTTTTCAAATTCTGCTTGGAGTTCTGCATACCCGTTATAGATACTATTGAAAAAATATGCAAAATTTTCATCACTATTTATCTCTTCTTGTAATTTAATAATAATTTCTTCTATTTCAGTTAATCTTTCTTTTTTGAAAGTGTCTAGCCTCGATGCACTTAACTTTTGCACTAATGCTGGTATTTGTAATGTTTCAACGAGAGTAGTAGCAAAAACATCGGCAGGAATATAAGATGGGCCAGTGTGTTTTTTGTTGCCAAAAATACTATCACTTTTATCTGTTCCCGGTCGAGGGTTTTTGATAGAACGATAAATTGAGCCAATTAACCAAGTAATTTTACGAGGTAGGGTAACAAATAATCCTTTTGCTTCTTGATTGATATTTTTAACTAAAGGATTATCATAAATGTTATTTGCTAATTGAATAACTTGCGCTTCTTCTGCACTTTTTATATCACCAGCCAGAAGAATTTCAATTGACTTTTTTAAGTGTTCGGCACGCCATTGAAAAACAGTTGCAATTAGTTCCTGAATTTCTGAAGCTAATAAACTTAAAATTAAATAAATAAATATTAAACCAATTGCTACATCTAAAATAGAAGGTAAATTCATTGATTATCTCCACAATAACTGAATAAGATTTGATATTTGGTATGTTTGGTGTCAATTTTAAAAATCAATGCCTGTTAAATAAATTTAAAAGTATAGTCAAAAATTTTGTCGCAAAATATTATGATTGGTTAGCAAAAATTGAGTTAATTTAAAATTTAGGAGGAATTTAAAGCAGTGATTGTTGCTAAATGGCAACAATGGAGGCTTGCAAACGTCTCCTTTTAATCAAACTAATCAAACCAGCAAGCAAAACAAGTATCCTAGACTATGCAAGAAGGAAGCTTTACTTGGGGCCGTCTAGAAAAGCAATATCGATCGCACCAGAAATGGGTTGATGGGACATGGGTAATAGTGCTGCTGGTTGCAGCTGTGTTACTTTTTACCATAAATCTTGGGCAATTACCGCTGCGAGATTGGGATGAAGGTACTGTGGCGCAGGTTGCTAGGGAAATTTGGCAGGCCCCAGCTGGTTCGATGCGTTGGCTTCATCCAACCCTGGGAGGTGAACCATATCACAACAAGCCGCCATTGATGCACTTGCTGATTGCTTGGGCTTACTCCTTGGGGGGTGTAAATGAATGGACAACGCGAATACCCGGAGCAATTTTAACAGCTATTTCAGTACCTTTACTGTATTGTATTGGTCGAGAAATATTTCGTCAGCGTTTTTGTGCTATCTACAGTGCTTTGATTTACCTAACGATGCTACCGGTGGTGCGTCATGGACGACTAGCCATGCTGGATGGCGCAGTGGTATGTTTTTTTATGCTGATGATGTGGTGTTTGTTGCGATCGCGTCGTGACTTACGTTATTGCCTGGGTGTAGGCATCTGTTTTGGGTTGATTTGCCTAACTAAGGGCATGTTAGGCGTATTGTTAGGTGCTGTGGCAGTGGTATTTCTGTTTTGGGATACACCGCGAATACTAACTAGTGCCTATATGTGGATAGGAATGTTCATCGGCATTATACCCGTAGCTTTTTGGTACGGTGCCCAGTGGTGGGAATATGGTCAAACTTTTACCAATGTCGGCATGGTCGGTCAATCTCTCAGCCGCATTTGGATATCTGTTGAAGAACATTCTGGCCCACCTTGGTACTATCTGCTGGAAATTCTCAAGTACACCTGGCCTTGGTTACTTTTTTTGCCATCTAGCTTGCGATTATCCTGGAAAAACCGCAACTTCAGTTGGGCAAAACTCGTGCTGGTGTGGATAGTAGTTTATTTGATTGCGATTTCTTTAATGAGAACCAAACTTCCTTGGTATGTGTTTCCAATTTATCCAAGCTTAGCCTTGGTGATGGGAGCAAAACTGGGGGAAATTGAGAATTTGCCTTTACTATCATCTTATCCCCGTCCTTGGGTGATAATTTTGGCAATTCTGGCAGTGATAGCAGCTGGTGGTAGCATTTACTTTAGTTGGGGAACGGCATCGAAGTCAGATTTACAACTGATTTTTGCAGCAGTTGCAGCAACAATGACTTTAGCAGCTATTTTGGCAGAACGCGGTGATACACAGTTTCTTAGAGTTTTGTTTTGGGGATCTTATATTTCGCTGCTGTTGTTGATGAAGTCTAACTATTGGGTTTGGGAATTAGGAGAACGCTATCCAGTCAAACCAGTCGCAGCTATGATTCAACAGGAAACACCACCAGGTACAAAGATTTACACATCGAATCCTGAAAACCGTCCGTCGTTAAATTTTTATAGCGATCGCAATATAGTTTCTGCTTCTATTAGAGAATTGCAATATTATTGGCGTTACAAAGAACAACCCTACTTCTTGTTAGATGAACCTACCCTTAATCATCTCCAACTTGATTCAGCGAATCTACTTGATCAAGCAGAAGGTTGGAAACTAGTTACAAAAAATACAGGTAGATTGTAAATAGATAGTAGATAGTAGATAGTAGTTAGTAGTTAGTAGATAGTAGTTAGTACTTGGTTGTTTCCCACTACCCACTAACCACTACCCACTAACCACTACCCACTAACCACTACCCACTAACCACTACCCACTAACCACTACCCACTAACC
>NZ_JACAEU010000134.1:0-18873 GCF_013388695.1 Fischerella sp. | reverse complement strand
GTTGCAGTCAAAGATAGTACTTCCCTCACCCCGCCTGTCGGCACCCCTCTCCCAATTTGGAACAGGGGAAGGGGAGAGGGCACGAATTGCTATTGCTATGTCTGAACGCAACTTGGTATCAGGGATTAACTCAGCTATTGCTAGAAGAGTCGCTTCACCATCAGTAGATAAGGGTTGTTTGCCCAAATTGAATGGAGATTAAAACCGTATTTGATATCACAACAAGCCTCGTTTGCCATTTGGACGTATCGTCATCCAATTTGTCTTGGCTAGTGCTAGTTGTTCCTCAGAAATCTTTGCACCAGTTAGATTAGCACCACACAAATTAGCTCCTCGAAGATTGGCATTTTGGAGATAAGCATAGCTGAGGTCTGCACCTCGCAGGTCTGCTGCTTCTAAATCAGCATTATTTAGGTAAGCTTTGCTTAAGTTAGCTTCTCTGAGATTAGCTCGGTTAAGACTAGCTCGCCCAAAATCGCTGTTGTGGAGATTAGCCCCTTGCAGGTTAACTCTTTCCAGTTGAGAAGAATGAAAATTAGTCCCTGATAAATTAGCACCTTGTAAGTTAAGGAGATTCAGTTTGTGTAGGGCAAAATCCCGTCTCCCCTTTAGATAAGCTGCGATCAAATTTGGGCTATCTAGCTGGCGCATCACTGGAGACTTTTGACCTTGAGAACCACTACAATTACTAGCCAAAGTTGTTGATTTTGCCGTCAGAACCTTTTGTCGTGTCCCCCCTGCATGGGTGATACCAGCGCCTTCTGCTATTTTGGCTCGTCTTGCCCGAATTGCTGCTGCTACCTGCGCCACACTTAAACCGGAGACACCAGAAGGATTGCTGCTATAAATACCAGAATCTTCCAAGCGGTGAGTAGTTCGCTCTTTCACACCACCATTAGGTTGAGAAATCAAACTTTTCGACAAGCTGTCTAAATATGGCTCCAATTCCAACGCTCTCAGCACTTCTTCTGCTGTTTGGTAACGATTTCGCACTGAGACATCCAGCATTTTCCTCAGTACGTCTACTAGGTGATTGCTTACTTGCACATGATGTTCCCACATTATCTCACCCGTTGTGGGATTATATGCCAAATCTTTGGGAGATTTGCCAGTTAGCAAATAAATGCATGTTATCCCCAAAGCATAGATATCGCTAGCGTAGACTGGACGCATTGCCATTTGCTCTGGAGGTGCAAAACCAGGAGTGCCAATTGCATATGCAGTTAATGCTGTGTGTTCTGAATGATTCACACTTGCTTGGCTGACTTGATTTGTGACAGCCCCAAAGTCTATGAGAACTAATCTACTATCTTGAGCGCGACGAATGATGTTGGCGGGTTTGATGTCGCGATGTATAACTTTATATTCGTGTATATATTCCAGCAATGGCAGGAGTTCGCTCAAAAATTGTTTAACTCCTACTTCACTGAAGACTCCTGTACGTTTGACTTCTTGTTGTAAAGTGGAGCCACTGATGTATTCCTGAACCAAGTAGAATTGTTCGCGCTCTTCAAAATAGTCTAGCAATCGCGGCACTTGCGGATGATTGCCAATCTTGCCCAAAGTAATAGCTTCTCTTTCAAACAATTCACGCGCCATTTGTATAATGTGGGGCGCAGTTCCTGACGGACGTAGTTGCTTGATCACGCAACTCGGTTCACCTGGTAAGGCTTGATCGTTGGCTAAAAAGGTTGCTCCAAAACCACCTTGACCTAAAGCTTTTACTACCCGATAGCGATCGCGCAACAGTAGTTGCGAGCCACAAGACTGACACCTCTCGCCATACGGCAAATTTTCTGGATTGGGACAGTTAGGATTCAAACAGTAGCTCATGCACTGTCAACTCGCTGCACGAAGAATTACGGGGAGTATTACACCCTGATCTCAATTATTTAGATCAAAAGCTACTTTTGCCAGGGAATTTTTGCTGGAAATCCTTTGAAGAGTTACTAAAGATAGGCTAAGCAAACGTAAAGCAATAGTATACTCACGTAATTTTACACTGAGGATTTACCCAAGCTTTTCTGAGCTATTTTTGCACACTGGTATTTAGACTGGTTGTTTAATAACTTTAACTTTTATTAATTTAATAATTGAATAAATATTCATATATAATAATATTGATGGGTGAAAGAACAAAAGGAGAAAGCTATGACAACCGTAAGCCAAATGAAATGTGCCTGTGACTCTTGCTTGTGTATCGTTTCAATTGGAGATGCAATTCAAAAAGACGGTAAATATTATTGTTCTGAAGCCTGTGCGGATGGTCATAAAACAACAAAAGGTTGTGGTCACAGTGGTTGTGGCTGTTAAGCAGGCTTATACCTATATACATAAAATTGCAACCCCACCCAGTAGGGGCGGGGTTGCATATTTTTTCACGTATTAATGGTGTCCCATTTGTTACAGTTGAGACATTACATCCCTTGCTGCTTCTAGTGTCTGGTCAATATCTTCCTCAGTGTGAGCGAAAGAAGTAAATCCAACTTCAAACTGGGATGGAGCCAAGTAAATACCACGCTCTAACATACCGCGATGGAAACGAGCAAACTTCGCCAAATCTGATTTTTTGGCGTCTTCGTAGTTATGTACGGGACCGGCGGTGAAAAACAGACCAAACATAGCACTGATGGAACCACCGCAAGCAGCGTGATCAGTTTCTTGGGCAATTTGCAACAAACCATTTGCTAGCTTCTTGGTAATCCGGTCTAGGTATTCGTAAGTACCGGGTTTTTGCAGTAACTCCAGTGTTTTGATACCTGCGGTCATTGCCAAGGGATTACCAGAAAGAGTTCCCGCTTGATACATCGGGCCAGCGGGGGCAACCATTGACATGATATCTCGACGGCCACCATAAGCTCCCACGGGCAAACCGCCACCGATTACCTTACCTAATGTTGTTAAATCAGGGGTGATACCAAACTTCTCTTGAACACCACCGTAAGCAATGCGGAAGCCTGTCATTACCTCGTCAAATACTAATAAAGCACCATGTTCGTGGGTAAGTTCCCGTAAGCCTTCTAAGAAACCAGCATCGGGAGGAATAAACCCAGCATTACCCACAATGGGTTCCAAAATGACTCCAGCGATTTGGTCAGGGTTTTCTTCAAACAGAGCTTTAACAGCTTCCAAATCATTGAAAGGTGCAGTCAGGGTATTGCTTGTTACTGATTTAGGAACACCAGGAGAATCGGGCAAGCCAAGGGTAGCAACGCCAGAACCAGCCTTCACCAAGAACATATCGGCGTGACCGTGATAGCAACCCTCAAACTTGATCGCTTTTTCACGTCCAGTAAAAGCCCGCATCAAGCGCAATACTGCCATACAGGCTTCAGTACCAGAATTGACAAATCTTACCATCTCAATGCTGGGAACAGCATCGATAA
Source organism: Fischerella sp. (assembly GCF_013388695.1). NCBI lineage: Bacteria > Bacillati > Cyanobacteriota > Cyanophyceae > Nostocales > Hapalosiphonaceae > Fischerella > Fischerella sp. Next base: position 15,487 of record NZ_JACAEU010000134.1, on the reverse strand, counting down.
CCATTTCTGCCAAGACATTTTCCAATACGCAAGGCGCACCAAAACTGGTACCTTTTTCCAAGGCTTCATGCAGCGCTGCAATTACTTCGGGATGGGCATGACCGCAAATGGCTGGCCCCCAAGTGCCTACATAGTCTATGTATTGGTTGCCATCTACATCCCAAATGTATGCACCTTTAACGTGGTCGAAAACAATCGGTTGTCCACCCACAGATTTAAAGGCGCGAACCGGGGAACTTACCCCTCCTGGCATCAGATTTTGAGCAGCGGCGAAGATTTCTTGTGAGTTTGTTGTTTTAATCGTTGTATTTACCAAGGTTCTCTCCTAACAGTGGGAAATCATAAAGTTCTATCTGGGGATAGGGGTTAAGTCTTCTCAGAACTTCTATCGTATAAAATTACCTGAACCAAGAAAATAACAATATGTTATACAAGTCCAATCAAGACTTGCCTGTAGAGATTCGCACTCGCTTATCCGAGGCATACCAAGATGTTTACCGGGCAGCTTATAACTCGGCTATTCATTGGTATGGTGAAACTGCAAAGGCTCACCAAGTCGCTTTAAGTGCTGTTAAAATGCAGTCCGTTATGCATAGGAGCTTTGTTATTTAAGACTGGATTAGAAAATATTTTCAAAATAAATTGCCAGTTGCCCTCTTTAGAATGGTATCGTGAACCCATGAATCATTCTCGCTCTTTTTCAAGCAGCTGGTATGTTTTTTTCAGCGACTAATTCTCAACACCAAGCTATTCCTGTCGATCAAATTCGCTACGACGATCGCGGTCTTGTCCCGGCAATTGTCCAAGACTATCTGGATGGCACTATTTTAATGATGGCGTGGATGAATCGGGATTCACTCCAAAAGACTTTGGAAACAGGCGAAACTTGGTTTTGGAGTCGTTCTCGTCAGGAGTTATGGCACAAAGGAGCAACTTCGGGTCATATTCAGAAAGTGCAGAGTCTTCGTTACGACTGTGATAGTGATGCGCTACTGATTGGAGTTGAACAGGTGGGAGATATTGCCTGCCATACTGGGGAGCGCAGTTGTTTTCATCAGGTAGATGGAAAAATTACTCCTCCACCAGGTGATACGTTATCGCAACTATTTCAGCTAATCTGCGATCGCCGCGACCATCCCACTGAAAGTTCATATACGTGTAAGTTGTTCGCAGGCGGTGATAACAAAATTTTGAAAAAAATTGGTGAAGAAACCGCAGAGGTCGTGATGGCGTTTAAGGATGATGATGCCGATGCGATCGCCTCAGAGGTTGCAGATTTGCTATATCATACTCTTGTTGCTCTTGCTCACCATCAAGTTGATTTGAAATCGGTGTATCGCAAATTGCAAGAGCGTCGTAAGTAGAAACAAGCGCAAATACGCTCTGAAAATAGCGCTAGAAAAGATTATGCCTTTCCTGAGCAAGATTCTCATCTTCCCAATCAAATCGCTAGATGGTGTTGAAGTTACTCAGGCTAGCCTGCTGGAGGGAGGGGCGATCGCTTATGACCGCGAATTTGCCATTGTAAACGAGCAGGGGAAGTTTGTCAACGGGAAGCGCACAGAGAAAGTTCATGCACTACGTTCTTCCTTTGACTTGGCAGCTAGGACAGTAACGCTGGGGGTTCACAATCAAAGTCAGTTTCAGACGTTTCATCTGGATCGCGAACGCAATGCGCTAGCCTCTTGGCTTAGCGACTACTTTGGTTACACTGTCACCCTCCAGCAAAACCTTTACATGGGCTTCCCTGACGATACTGAGGCTTCTGGGCCGACTGTTATTAGTAGTGCCACTCTAGAAACCATTACCTCCTGGTTTCCGGGACTCAGCTTGGAGGAAATTCGCCATCGGGTTCGTGCCAATCTGGAAATTGATGGAGTTCCACCATTTTGGGAAGACCAGTTGTTTGGAAAACTCGGTCAGTATGTTCCTTTTCAGATTGGTGATGTTGCATTCCTCGGCAGTAATCCTTGCCAACGCTGCGTGGTACTGACTCGGAATCCTTGGACTGGCAAGCGCGATTCTAGTTTTCAAAAAGAGTTCACAATCAAGCGTCAGCAGACCTTACCTAATTGGGCTGAACTCTCCCACTTCAATCATTTTTTCAGGCTGACTGTCAACACAAAAGTTCCACCATCAGAGACAGGCAAGGTATTACAAATCGGAGATGAGATTAAAATTCTGCAAAGCCAAGCTATTCACTCAGCAGCAACCGATGAAGGTAATACAAAATTGCCAGGGTGATGATAACACTTAAAGCTAACCACAGCCAGAAGTAATCTATTAATGATTGCGGTTGATCTAATGCCCAACCTCCCAGAGGAGGCCCGATAAAATAGCCAACAGCCCAACACAGAGAGTTGATTGAGAAATAAACACCGCGTTGAGATGGGGGCGCTAGATCGGTAACTAAGGAAGCAGCGGAGGGGGTGTAAGAGACAATTGCAACGGCAAATACTCCTAAAGCCAAAGCCGCCCAGTACAGTTGTCCAGAATGAGAAATACCTGTAATCCAAATCAGGCAAAATCCCCCTGCCCATAGCAAGGCGGAAACTGCCAGTGCTTGAGAATGAGAGAAGCGTTTGAGGATACGGGCAACAGGTAGCTGTGCGAGAATGGCAACTGCTAGATGCCAAGCGAATAAAACACTTATTGTACTGTCTGCAATTCTTTTGATTGAGTCAACCAGCACGAAGTTTTTGAAGTAGACGGGGAGGGTACTGTGTAGCTGGGAAATGTAGGTGGTGAAGATAATGTTGACTGCGACGTACACTAAAAGACGGCGATCGCGTAATGCTACCATCCAAGCGGCGAAGTGTGAGGTCTCTTGTTGTCGTGTTTGCTGTCGTTGATGAGTTTCTGCGATCGCTACATAAACTACCACAAAAAACACAATAAACGAAATGGCATCGATAATAAATAGCGTGCGGTAACTCCCCGTTGCAGTTACTAAAACGCCGCCTAAAACAATTCCCATTCCCAATCCCAGATTGTCTGCCAGCCTGGTGATAGCAAAGGCTTCACGACGATTTTCAGTTAGCGTCACGTCGGCAACAACAGCTTCAGTGGCAGGCCAATATAAACCAATACCCAAGCCACCGATTAAGTTACCAATGACAAGCGTGACAAAATTTTGGGTTCCAGCTAAAACTAGAGAACCGACTGCTGAGATCGCTGCTGACAGCAACAAAGTGCGGCGACGTCCCATTTGGGGTGAATCAGCAAAAGAACCACCCAAAATCCGTCCTACTACCCCAGAAATGGAAGCACAACCCAAGGCAAAGCCAACCGCAGTTGCCGATAAACCAACTTGATTGACGAAAAATATGGGAGCGTAAAACAGTGTAAAGCCGGTGCCCAGTTCTGAGAGGAACCGACCTAATACTAAAATCCAGACTTGGGGATGAATTAGGGAAAACCAGGAAGACACCGAAATTTAGTTATTGGGTCTATACCTTATGGTATTGGAGATGGTAAAAACTTATCTTCCATTCCCTATTTTGTAATTCTTATCATTCTATGGAATTTTCCTCACTGATTCCACAGAGTTTCCACAGGTACTTTCCCTGTTTTCCACAGCTGCTCTACGATGTCATAGGCTCTTGCTGCGTTACTGGGGATTTTTTGTTCACAGCAGTTAGAGACTTCTGAAACTGAGTTTATATTAAGAAGAGTTACAAAAAGACTATTAAAACCCTGATAATTTCGTAAATATGTTTTTTTCATAAACTTATTTTTAACATTTCGCAGCATTGACAACCCCACCCCCTTTTGCCGCAAAATGATGCGGCTTGCCTTTATAGTCTGTCCTTGCATCTGTGTAAAAATACCTTTCGTTGTTGCCGCAGATGCTCGGATCGGGGAAGGACAAGAAATTATGTATTCCCATCCTGTAGCTCTAATTACAAGCAAGATTTTCTATTGATGGACACTGCCAAGGAGAAAAATCTCATGAACGCAACAGTTAGCATCTTTACAGAAATTCCTGAGACACTGCACGAATCTCTGAAAAACTACTTAGAAAAGCATCCTGACTGGGATGAAAACCGAGTCTTAACGGCGGCACTGTCGTTGTTTTTGCTCCAAAATGGAGATAGCGATCGCCGTGCTGCTCGTGTGTACTTAGAAACTTTGTTCCACCACTGCTAAGCAAAAATGTACTGCACCGATTCCAATTCATGTCCAAAAGCCAATGTATTAAACACTTTGGTTTTAGGTGCGTCAATTAGCAGTGTTATTGTGGTCGATACTCCAATAGGGGTACGGTATACCGTACCCCATAACTAGGTTTCATGCAAGAAGCAACTGATTTTAAGGGTGAGTGTGGTATAGTTGATTAATTTTTCTTGCAAAAAAAATAACTGGGGCAAATTGAACTTCTTGGAAAAATATCGTCAATTTAGCCCGGATATCGCAATCTACCTAGAAGATCAAGCCAATTACAGAGCGGCGAAAATCGCCGCTCCTGGCTTATACTTTAAGTGAGTCACTATTTTGGGTTTTGAAAAAACTATTTCCTAGTAAGGTTTCTCATTTAGGAAAGCTGAGATTCATAAATCAACTTTTAAAGATAAAGAACGGTGTGGTTTGTATTTTACAGTAATTGCAGAAATTATATTTATCAGGGAGACTGGGTGAATTTGGTTAGAAGTTTCGTAGTGTAGTCATTAGTTCCAAGCCCACAATCTAAAAGTTATTTGGCTATTGAACTGTGGTACAGACGCGATTAATCGCGTCTCTACTGACTACTGACTACTGGACTTTTTCAGACTGCTGGGGAAGAGTAGGACATTCAAACTTATAGCCAACCCCACGTACTGTCTGAATTAATGCTGGTTGACTAGCATCGACTTCAATCTTTTTGCGAATTTGACCTATGTGTACGTCTACAACTCGCTGATCGCCGACGTATTCATAATCCCACACTTCTTGGATCAGTTCGGCTCTTCGCCAAACACGACCTGGATGACTGGCTAAAAAATGTAACAAGTCAAATTCGAGAGCAGTTAGGGGTACTGGTTCACTGTTAAGCGTTACCTCTCGCCGCACTGGATCAATCATCAACTTTTCAAATACCAGACGCTTTTGTTCTGCTGTAGTTACAACCCGCTGACGCCGCAAAATAGCTGCGACTCTGACTTCTAGTTCTCCCAAACCAAATGGCTTGGTGAGATAGTCATCAGCACCTTTAGAAAAGCCTCGAATTTTATCAGCTTCATCTGCACGGCTAGTCAACATGAGAACAAAAACGCCATTACGGCTTTGCATCTCTTGGCAGAGGTTAAACCCAATGACATCTGGTAAATTGACATCTAATATCACCAAGTCTGGGTTAAATTGCTCAAATAGAGCTAAGGCAGTCTTACCATCTTCAGCAGCCTCCACCTGATAGTTCTGCTTCATTAAAAAGCGTTGGATTAAATTGCGAACCGCAGGGTCGTCATCAACTACAAGAATCTTGGCAGGAGCCATGACCATCACTTTGTACAAAAATTTATTAGGATTAACATGCAGTGTGCGTTAAAAACGCATTTTCTACTTGGGAGAAAATAATAATCTACAAGGTTAAGGCGCAGATTCCCTGATTATTTAAATACTAGTTTAATCAGGATTTTCGACAATTAAAGCGCGAATCTTCTTATAATGCCACCCTGAACTGTTTCGAGCTAATAATTGTTAACCTCGTGTCTGGTAAGCAGATATTCTTACCTTAGCCACTAAATTAAGTAAACTAAAACACTTTCATATCATAGTTACTTAGTAATTTTAACGCTTTAATTTTAAATCTATACGTGGCTTTATGGCACAAGGCAATAGTACAGTTGACCAAATCAAACTTGGTTAAGGTACAGTCAATTGCCAAATATGAAACACAAAAGGTGTTTTTTTCATAAAAAAGCCTTGTAGGTATTTTTAGCTCAAATTCTAGAGTAAAGCTCTAAATGGTGAACGACATGAGGGGATACACGGAGTTCTAGCAATATGTTAAAGTGTCTATAGTTAAAATTACCAGATCGATTATGCTTGCCCGTGTTACTATCCAGGTAAGATATACAAATCGATCAAAACATTGGTTTCGACCGACATAAAACCTAGAATTATTTATTTTTTCTGCAAAAAAGACTGCTGCCTATTAAGGCTAAACTAACAAACTCCCACCATGAGCGAGCAAAATCCCTACGAAAAACTTGGGGTATCTGAGGAAGCTAGCTTCGATGAAATTCAGGATATTCGCAATCGCCTCTTGCAGCAATACAGTGGCGATGCTAAACGCCTAGAAATGATTGAGGCTGCTTATGACGCGATTTTGATGGATCGCTTGCGGATGCGCCAAGAAGGTAAAATCAGAGTGCCTGAACGTATTAGGTTTCCAGAACGTCTGGTACAACCACCTCCTCAAGAAACTCCCACACCTCGTGAGAAATCGCCTGCATGGCTGCAAAGAATGTTGGATAACCCAACACCAGCAGATATTGTTTTGCCTGGAGTTTGGTATTTGGGTTTGAGTGCCATCAGTGTATTTTACCAAGCTGGAGGCGATCAGATTTTGCAGATGGTGCTGGTGCTTGGTGTAGGTATTAGTATTTACTTTATCAATCGCAAGGAAGGTAAGTTTGGTCGAGCGGTTTTATTCACCCTAGTTGGTCTAATCACAGGCTTAATTGCCGGAGGAATGGTCGCTAACTGGGTAATGCCGCAAATACAACAATTTATTAGTCTGAGTGCAAATCAATTTTCGACAGTAATAACTTTTATATTGTTGTGGCTGATCAGCAGCTTTCTACGGTAATTAGGTGATGGGTAATGGGTACTAGGGACTGGGGACAGGGAAATAGGGACAGGGGAAGAACGCAAGACACAAGGCTCTTTCCCAATCACCTCTTTCCCAATCACCAATTACCTATTTCCGATTGGTTGCAGCGATCGCTCAAGGATGAAATCAACCGCTGTGCTAAAATCTTTAACAATCATATCCGGGTGGTAAAGTTTTAATTGAGCGCGATCGCGGATGCCGCTCTCTACAGCGATCGCCTTAATACCATGCTTTTTGGCAGCAGTAATATCAGCTTCTGTATCCCCCACCATCCAAGTATCTGCAGCTGGTGGCAATTCCTTTAATGCTCGTGTCATTAATAATGGTTTATCGTCAATATCACGAGTTTTGACATAGTCGTTACTTAGACAATAACAGCGATTCTCTGGAAAGAATCTGCCTAAATCATATTGTTTGAAGGCATAGTCTAGTTCCCAGACTCGGCGCATAGTCATCACTGCTAAATCAACACCAGCTCGTTGGATTTTTAACAGTGTATCCACAGCACCAACAGCAAGGCGATCGTACTGAAAGTAAGGTTCTGTATGTACTGTTTGCCGCCGTAGTTGTGCGAATTCTTGTGCTTGCACCTCATCCAAACCGGAAATCATGGCGATTTGTTTCTCAAGTACGCGCGATCGCTTCATCTGCCAAAATTCTGGCTTGGAAAGTTCTTTTACTTTTTGGTCTGGACGTCGGGTTTTTTGTAAGCAGAGTTGATAAACACGATAGTACCGTTCTGAAACATCTATAATTGGGCCGTCAAAGTCTGTGATAAGTCTTAACATTTTTTTGAAAAATAAAATTAAAATTCACTTATAGACTAGCCCAGATATAACCGTGTTTGAGTTTTAAATATTTGATGAGTGAATTTTGAATTACTAATCTGACTGCTACGCGAAGTCCAGAGTCAACAGTCAAATGTCAAAAGCTTGGACTGTTGACTCTTGGCTTTTTGACTCTTACCTCAGTCCCTATTCCCTAGGAGACTAGCGCGTTTGATTTATTCTCGTTCCAATACTGCAAGGGATAGGATTTTTCGTGGTTATTTTGGCATGTAGAGACGCGAAATTTCGTGTCTGTTCTCTACACAAGGTTCTTGGTCTTATCCGAAGTAGTATTGGTTCTCGTTCTATGGCTTTGAGTTATTTGTAGATAGTTGATAAAATGTTCGAATTTTACAACAATAATCCTCGACAGAAAAGCCATTCGCTAAACAACAACTAAAACTAATCCTTCACGAGCTATTAAGGCTTTGGGGAAAGCAGATGTAATTTCCATCTGTACCCGGTCGAGGAAATCATCATAGTCATCTGGGTGGTAGTGAGAAAGTACTAATTGTTTAACACCAGATGTGACAGCCAAATCAACAGCAGTTTGCCAGTGTGAATCACTATAGTCAGCTTTATGGAATGTTGGAGGAGTGGTGAGATTAGCAATTAGCAAATCAACACCTTCTGTTAACTGTATTATTCGTCTTCGCTCCGTTTCATCAACATCCTGATGCAAATCCGTTACGTAGGCAACACTATAGTTTTGCCAACTAACTTGATAGCCAATAGACTTTTGCGTTTGATTGATTAATGCTGTTGTAATCGTGACATCATCTAGTTTCACTGCTTTACCCGCAATCAAATTATGAAACTGCAATTCTGACTGCATTACCTGTAAAGGGTAAGGAAAGTGCGGTAGTAACATCTGATCGCACAAGCACTGCTTTATAGAAGCTCCGTTTGAAGCTGCTGTTCCATAGATGTGAAAGCTGTTTTTTGCAATAAACGCAGGAGCAAAGAATGGAAAACCTTGGATACGATTTGATTGGGAGTTAGTAAAAAATAAATGAGCTTCTAGTGGCTGTTGTATTTCTAGCCAACTTTTTCCTAGTAGGCGTAAGCCTGTGCCTCCATCAAAAACCAAATGCTTATCAGCTACCTGTATCTCTACACAGGCAGTATTACCACCATAGCAGCTAGTATTGCCACCTGGGGTGGGAATTAAACCCCGTACACCCCAGAATTTGACTACAAATTTCTCCTGTTGGTTGGGAACCTGGGTAATTTGCTGTTGATTTATGTGGTTCTGGGGAGGCGACAGCTCAAAATTTGACATCTTTTTTGCAACTAGGTCTGACTGAGCAGGTCATCATAGCACCTAACTTCCAAAATGCGGTTGTTTTCATCCACAATGACAACAGTAGGAGAGTAAGTTTTTAACTCTTCCGTACTGAACTGCCCGTAAGACATTATAATCAGGCGATCGCCAGTAATGCCTAGACGTGCCGCAGCCCCATTTAGCTCAATTGCTCCAGAATTAGCTGGAGCTGGGATCGCATAAGTAATGAAGCGCTGGCCATTGGTGATGTTCACTACTTGCACCTGCTCATAAGGTAAGATACCAGCTTTCTCCATCAAGATGCGATCAATACTAATACTGCCCACGTAGTTGATGTTAGCTGCCGTGAGAGTGCAATTGTGAATTTTTGCCAGAAGAAGCGTGCGCTGCATGGAGTTTAAGATTTTGTGGCAAGAAAGCGGTTATGAAGAAGGCAGTGGATGCAAAGCGAGGTATTCATTGGTAGACAGAAAACAGGAGGAACCCATAAATATAATTTAGGGGTTGAGAGTCAAGATGCTTTGTGCCTTGTGTTACGCATCTTGCAGACGCCCGCAGGAGCTTTTCAAAGAGTAACAATTATTACATTCTTCGACCTAATTACATTTAGGAGCTTGTATCCGAATAGCTGCCACACTAGTGCTATCTACGGGCAACTGCTGATGGCGCTGGCTCCTGTGTATCTACCTGACGTGAATGACTTCGCCATGCATACTTCTGCCCTTCGGCGAAGTCGGGTTAACCTTTAGCCTTCACCTGCGCTTGGCTGGTGGAAATTTTCAGGTAGTTTCAGAATTACTTTCCCGAACTTATTTGCTACCAGCTTTGATGCATTTTTCTACTAAGGGCTTGACTTTATCAACATCATGCCAACCGAGAATTTCCGTTACTTTTTTTTCCAGATTTTTATACGTACGGAAAAATTCAGCTATTTCTTCTAGTCGGTGTGAGGCTATGTCATTGATAGATTTGACATTAGCGTAGCGAGGATCTTTGTCAGGAACACAAAGAATTTTTTCATCGCGATCGCCACCATCTATCATTTCTAGCATACCAATTGGTCGTGCGGCAATTACACACCCTGCAAAAGTCGGCTCATCCATTATTACCATACCATCCAGCGGATCGCCATCATCAGCCAGAGTGTTGGGTACAAAGCCATAGTCGTATGGGTATTGTACAGATGAATAAAGCACGCGGTCTAAAGCAAAAGCCTGCAAGTCTTTGTCAAATTCGTATTTATTTTTACTCCCGCCTGGAATTTCAATCAGAACGTTAATTAAGCCCGGTTTGGGTTGAGCAGGAATACGGGATAAGTCCACAACAAAACTCCTGAGTTAACAGTGAAACATGGGTACTGCCTTTGTTGGTTCCCCGTGTAGAATTTTAGGGCCAATAGGGACACATCCGTTCTACGAAATCTAACTTGAAAATAGGGATTGGGGATTGGGGAAGGTGGGGCCCCCTCTGGGGATAAGGGGTAATGGGGATCGGGGATCGGGGAAGAGATTTTCAAGCTAGGCTGATCGCTGCTACCCTACGGTAAGCTTAGCAAAGCGCATCTATGAGACAACAGAAAATGTGGTGAGAAGCCTTTTGTTCTCACCACTTCTATTGTTCTGAGGGTTTATTTAGCAAGCAACCACAAAGCTAACTATCTTAAAAGTTGCTGTCAATTGAGGCAATGCAGAGAACTCTTCTGTTGCTTAGCGTCTAAATAAAATATTACCTGCCTCACTAACCTGAAAATCAGTAGTGTTCTGTTATAACTACCTTCGGTTGTAAAATAGTGCTTTTAATTCATCTGTTAATTTTCACTTATTTTTGAGGTTGTATGTGAGGGATGGCTGGTTATTCGGAACATTGGTTGAAGAGTAATTAGCAATGACAAACAGGGGTACAGTCAAAGTTAACAGACCAATCAAAGTTCCCACAATGTCTGCCAAGCGATGGGAATACGTGTCGGATGAATCGGCAGACTGAGTGTTTGAATCCATAAAAAATCAAGTTAGTTACATCAGTTGTAGACTGACTCTTTTTGAAGAGCCTAACTACTATTTTAGCTATTTTTTAACCGTAAATATTCTAGTCGTCAAGCATGGCACTCATTTTTGAAAGTATTATCCTAGTTTCTTAGGTCTGAAAAACTTGATACTAATTCACCTTCCAAGATAATCATAATAACTGTGTAACTATTTTTGCAACATTTTCTGCTGTAGCATGTAATATCTGCATTCGGCATGGCTAAATTCCTGGCATCAATAATTACATTTTTCAATTATTTTTGAGAGAAAAATGTAAGTATATATACAGTATTTAACCTTGCAAAATATTATTAATAAAGCTTAGAGACATGCATTTATTTTTTTGATACATCAGTTATATACCGAAAAAGCACTCGACGTACATCGATATTTTATTGAATTACTAAGTACTAGTACTGTAAATTTTTAGTAACTTTGATATAGTTCCCTTAATAAGAGTTTTTATCCTATAATAAATTAATAAATATAGATAAAAATCTTGCATTTGGAATTCTGACTCAGTGATTACACTCAAAAAATGTTTATGCAACTGGCAGTAATAAAATTAATAACCATAAATTTTTATTTTGTCAATCTACAAATAGATAGATGAATCAAAATTGAACTAAAGATAATTGATTATACTTGATTAAAAATAGGGACTAGGGGAGAAAGAATAGAGTCAACAGAAAGAGTAATCTGCATATTTCTAGGATATATACGGATTTTTTCAGTAGTGAATCCAAAATTACAAAAGAAAATTTTATAAACAATCAATCAACTAAAACTAAAAAAACCGCCACTAGTAGAGTAGGGCGGTCTGGTTAAGCAATCGGAGGGTATTTTCAGCTTACTCTGCTGATTTTGAAATTGTTGTAGCAGAGTATGCACTTATTGCCAACATTAGACGCTGAGTCCAGTTAACGTCTACGATAAGCGCTCATTGGTTCCTTAATAAATCGAATGTAAAGATGTTTGAACGTAGACTTAATCACGCGAGGCATACCAAAATCGATAGGAAGAAACTTGTCCGGTAACAGCCAATCATCTATTTGTAATAAGCTGGGATGCAAATGAGGATAATAGATAGCCTCTAGTTCTGGACAAACCCCCAGACGCATGGATGCAGCCACAGTGGGTACTTGTATGGCTGGCACATTGAGTATTTCTACTATTGCCCGATCTAAAGCAAATACATCTGTTGATGCCCCTAAAATACCTAGCGGACGTGGTTCACCGCCACTGGGACCATTTCCTTCATGACCGATGATGCCATCTAATATAGTCAAATTGGGGTTAATTGTCCTGGCAGTTTCTACTAACATTTCCCCAAATCTGTTTGCATCTTTGCCAACTTCCATGTGCCACCAAGCTTTCATTTTGCCAGGGACGCAACCAAACAGGTTTTTCACCCCTAAGGTAAGTACTAGTTGGACGTGAGATTTCACTTTGGGTAGATTAATCACCACATCTGCCTCCATTGCTTCTTTGGAGAGTAGCAGATGGTTAAACTCCTCACTGACAGTTTGGTAACGATGCCCGTGGAAATCGATAATTGGCAGATTGAGTTCTTCTATCATCGGCAAATAGCCATTTGCCACGGCTACTCCCCTAGCGCTGCCAAAAGCAGGACTGTCACCTAAAAATGGCTTACCACCAGCCTCAATTACCATCTGTGCTACTGCATAAACCAATTCTGGGCGGCTGGTACACTCTTTACCAGGACGGGCACCTGTCAGCAAATTGGGTTTAAGTAAAACGCGATTCCCTGGTTTAACAAACGCCGTCATTCCCCCAAATGGTTCCAGCAGCGTTTCTAAAGATTCCCGTAACGCCTCGCGTCCGTAGGAAGTAGCGCGAATTAAACTGACAGATGGTGTTTGAGTCTGCATAGTGGTTAGTGGTTAGTTAGTAGTTAGTAGTTAGTGGTTAGTGGGAAAACAACCAACAATCAACTACTATTTACCATCTAATACCTACTATCTACTAACTACATTTATTCGAGGGGTACAATTTGGCTCATTTGTTCCAGATTTAAAACTTTGGCTAATTCCGCCTCACTCATTAGCCCTTTTTCTAGTACAATCTGCCGCAGAGATTTGCCTGTTTCCAAAGATTCTTTTGCTACAGCTGCGGCATTCAAATAGCCAATGTGAGTATTTAAAGCTGTGACTAAAGCTAAACTGCCTTCCGCATATGCTAAACAACGTTCTCGGTTGGCAGTAATTCCTTGAATGCAGCGTTCGGTGAGTACGGCAATAGTATTACCAAGAATTTCGATGCTGTGAATTAAGTTATAGGCAATCAGTGGCATCATCACATTCAGTTCTAATTGTCCTGCTTGTGCTGCCAGTGCGATCGCGCTATCATAACCCATTACCTGAAAACACACCATTGATGTCATCTCTGCCATGACTGGGTTATACTTACCCGGCATAATCGAAGAACCAGGTTGCACTGGTGGTAGCTGAATTTCTTTTAAACCAGTTTTTGGCCCGGAGTCCATCAATCGCAAATCGTGGGAGATTTTGACCAGATCTTGGGCTAAGTTACGCAAAGCACCAGAAACATTGACAAACGGTGCCATACTCTGCATGGCTGCCATCAGGTGGGGTGCAGGTTGTAAAGGAGTATTAATTAGTTCTGAAAGAGTTTCTACCACACGGGCGCGATATTGGGGATGGGTATTTAACCCTGTACCCGCTGCACTACCACCCAAACCCAGCACCATCAAATCCCCACTAGCTGCGTAAATCCGATTTTGGTGTTCTGTGAGGATTTGCGCCCAAGCACGAAAATTCTCACCCAAGCGCACAGGTACGGCGTCTTGCATGTGGGTTCTACCAGAACGAACGATATCTTGGAATTCCGAGGCTTTTGCCTCTAATGCCGCGATCGCCGTCTCCAAAGCTGGGTGCAGTGTTCTGGACAACGCCAATAAACCACCAATACGAATTGCTGTTGGAATCACATCATTGGTAGACTGCCCGTAGTTAACGTGATCATTGGGACTGACACGCTTGTAGTTACCTTTATCATCGCCGAGAATTTCTAACGCCCGATTTGCTAGAACCTCGTTAATATTCATGTGATGAGAAGTGCCAGCACCAGCTTGATATACATCTACCACGAACTGATCGCGGAACTTGCCAGCTAGCACTTCATCCGCAGCTTGAATTATTGCCTGACTGATATCTTGGGGAATACAACCTAGTTCGCCGTTGACTATAGCCGTAGCTTTTTTAATCAAAACGCAAGCATCTACGTACGTAGGTAAAGGCTTAATACCACTGATGGGGAAGTTTTCTGTGGCACGTAGTGTTTGTATACCGTAGTAAACACTACTAGGGATTTGGCGATCGCCCATCGAATCGCGTTCTATTCTGGATTGGGAATTAGTTTGTTGAGTCATAGCAATTTTAGATTAACAATTGGTAATTGGTAATTGTTTTTCCCATTACCTAATTTAAAATCGCATGACTTTACCTAATTGGATTACCTTCTCCCGCCTTTTGGGGTTGCCATTTCTGCTTTACGGTTTACATAACCCCACGCCAACAGCTAGGTGGGTGTGCTTAGCAATTTTTTTAGTTGCAGCTGGTACTGACTGGTTAGATGGTTATTTAGCGCGGAAACTCAATCAAATTAGTGACTTGGGTAAATTTCTCGACCCTTTAGTGGATAAATTGCTAGTACTCGCCCCATTACTAGCTTTTATTGAACTCGGACAAATTCCGGCTTGGGGAGTATTTCTGATATTGGCGCGGGAATTAGCGATCGCAGGTTGGCGTGTCAATCAAACAAAAATTACTGGTGCAAATATTTGGGGCAAACTCAAAACTGTTAGCCAAATAATTGCGATCGCCCTTTTAATTGCACCCTTACCGGAAATCTGGAAAATTCCTTCCCTTATCGCTTTCTGGATTTCTGTCGCCCTGACGTTGATTTCTGGAGCAATTTATCTTTTACCGCAAACAAGCAGTATAAGTACCCCAAATGAAACAGATTCAAAGTCAAGCGAACGTAGAATAATTGGTGGAGGTAATGCTTGATGAGAGGTTGCGTGATTTGTCAAATAGAGCCAATTAGGTGGCGCAGATGGGCGGCGTAGTGATAGCAGTCAGCCGCAGTGCGACACACACGTTCACCATCGAACTGCCACCGGAACCACATCAACCTCTTGATCGGGTCTGACACGAATTGCAAAGGGAACTCTTAAATACGCTTAAAAACGTGGGAATAAGGACGCTTGGTTTTTCGGCTCGTGTGCCTCTCAAAACAATTCTTTGTTCAAAGTGGGCTTTAAACCCACAACGCGCATTTTTTTCCTGTTAAGAGTTCCCCCTTTTTCCCTTTTGTAATATCCTTTTTATCGTTTCAATCAGAATCCAAAACCTGTATCTAATAACTGCTGTACTTGCAGGGTAAGCTCATCTAATTTAGTATAAAAATAGCTTGACAAATTAAACAAGACAAGAATAATCAGCGGTGTAAAAAACGTACTTGACATCAGAGCAAGATAAGTGAGATGACTTCC
>NZ_JACAEU010000133.1:0-13043 GCF_013388695.1 Fischerella sp. | reverse complement strand
GGGGCTTTGGTAGCCCAGCCTGCCCATATCGACGGCTAGACACCCCCTTGAGCGCGTTCACAATCTGAGAGACAGAAAGCTTAGGTGGATACTCGATTAGTGCGTGAACGTGGTTCCCTTCTCCATTGAATTCGAGTACATTGAAATTTATTTTCTTTGCCACCTCTCGAAAAGACTTTTCAATCAGGTCTAAGCTTTCGGCAGTGAAGACCGACCGACGATATTTAGTAACACAGACCAAATGAATTTTAAGGTCTGTAACACTATGTCTTTCTCTACGGAACTGGCTTGTCATTTTCTGTAGACCAACCTATAATCTAATAACAGACCAATTGTATCACGCGCATTTAGAGACCCCGTCCTTATTTAGAGACCCCGTCCTTAAGGACGGGGATTTATGAAAGCCAGATATCAGTATCGTTTCTACCCTACCGACCAACAACGACAGAGACTAGCTCAGTTGTTCGGTTGCGTTCGGGTAGTGTGGAATGATGCCCTGGCGATTTGTAAGCAGTCTGAGAAATTACCCAAGAATAGCGACTTGCAAAAGTTAGTGATTACTCAGGCAAAGAAGACAGTAGGGCGTGAATGGTTGGCAACGGTTTCTAATATTCCGTTACAACAGTCTGTTGCTGATTTGGGAGTCGCCTACAAAAACTTTTTTGATTCACTCAAGGGCAATCGCAAGGGTAAAAAGGTAGGCTATCCACGTTTCAAGAAGAAGACGGGAAGACAATCAGCGCGGTTTAGGATTGGCGGATTTTCACTCAAGGGTGAGGAGGTCTATCTTGCAAGGATTGGCAACGTAAAGCCGATATGGTCACGCTCTTTACCTTCTGAACCTAGCTCAGTCACGGTGATTAAGGATGCTGCAAATCGGTACTTCCTTAGCTTTGTAGTTGAGATTGCTCCGGCTGTTCAGCCTGTGATTAATCCGTCTATTGGGATTGATTTAGGACTCAAAGTATTTGCTGCTCTGAGTACAGGTGAGAAAGTCTACAGCCCTAGCTATTCCAAGCTAGACAGGCGAATCCGACGCAAACAGCGTAAACTTGCTCGTCAAGTCAAAGGAAGTAAACGACGCGAGAAAACAAGGCTGCAAATTGCCAAACTGCACAATCAAATTTCAGATACTCGCAAGGATTTCTTGCATAAACTGTCTAACCGCGTGGTTAACGAAAACCAAGTAATTGCGCTGGAAGACTTAAACGTTTCTGGAATGGTCAAAAACCGCAAGCTTTCCAGAGCTATCAGCTTGCAGGGTTGGAGAGAGTTCAGGGTTTTAGTTGAGGGTAAATCCCAAAAGTTAGACCGTGAATTCATTGCTATCAACCGATGGGAGCCGACAAGCCAAGTCTGCTCAGAATGTGGTTTCAAGTGGGGTAAGCTCGATTTGTCGATTCGCTCTGTTCTCTGCATCAATTGCGGTGCTGAGCATGATAGGGACGAAAACGCTGCAAGAAACATAGAAAAAGTCGGGACAGGGCATTGCCACGACTCTAAATGGACGGGGAGCGACAGTAAGACTACTTCGGTAGCGAGTTGCGTTGAGCCGTCAAGAATCACCGCTCCTTTAGGACGGTGAGTATGTCAAGCATTCCCCACACTAGCCATCCTCCGTATGCTACTGCTGGCACCCCAAAAGCTAAACCACCAAAAATACCATTCACTGACTCTGTCTGTTCCTGCTGAGTTTGCTTTTGGTTATAAGTCAGTGTTTCCACAGCCACCAGCATCAGACAAAAAAACCCAAAGGAGAACAGCAATCCAGCCGATATCTTTTTGATCAAATTCATAATTACACGACAAGATGTAGTATCTTGTCGCGATCTTAGCCTCACTTGCGAGTAGCTTCCAGTAAACGAGAGAAATAAAAACGAGTACGCGTCATCGCTTGTCGTTGCAATACAAAACCGTTTCTTTCCAGGATTTTTGCCACATCAGTCTCACGATGCAAGTAGGCGCGAGTCGCTTTACTTGGCCCCGGAAAGAAACTGCCAATTTTCTTTAGTATCGTTAAAGCACAGGTTTTGGGGGCAAAACTGAGAATTAGCCGCGACTGTGCCAAAGAACAGAGGTGAGAAATCATCTCATCTGCTTTTTCTTGGGGATAGTGGATGAGAACATCCAGACAAATAACCGTATGGTAGCTACCGCTTAACGTTTCTAAATCTTGCACTGCAAAAGTGAGATTTTCTGGATTTGGCAAGGTTTGAGAAGCTCTTTGTTTGCCTTCCTCCACCATTTTCTCTGAAATATCGCTAGCATAAACTTTTGCTCCTGCTTCTGCTAGAGGGATGCTGAGACTACCCACACCACACCCAGCATCGCAGATGGATAATTCTGCTAAGTTATTATCTGCTTTCAGCCAACTTAGCACTGTATCCACAGTTTGCTGATGTCCATTGCGGATGTCTAGCTGGACTTTGTTAACTTCACCATTACCGTATATACGTCTCCAGCGGTCAAAACCTGTGGAATTGAAATAATCTTTAACAATGGTTTTATCGTCGGCTGCGTTCATGAAACTCAATTATCGAATGGTTTCCAATGCTTAAAAGTATCATGTCTGCCAGTCAAGAGGAGATGGGGAGATCGGGCATTGGGAATTGGGAATAAGTGAAAATTATGAATGATGAACGCTGAATGCTGAAAATTTCATAATTCATAATTCATAATTCATAATTTTTATGCCCCTTCCCCCTATTATTCTTTGCCAAGTTAGTTCTTGGGTAGATTTATCAAAGTGCCAGCGCAATAATTGAGTAGCACAAGCACCAGAGGCTATACCTGATAAACCGATCGCCTTTCTTGGTGCTTCTGTAGCGAGTGCGATCGCCATTTCCACATCACATATTCCCCACTTGACTAAATTTTGCACTCCCACCAATAAAGGTAAAGTTGTCCCCGATAAAGTCCCATCCAACAGTCGTGCTGTCCCGTTTTTTACTTCTATTTGCCGACTGTCCCAAGGATAAATGCCATCGGGTAGTCCCAAAGGTGCTAAGGCATCACTAACCAGAAAAAGCCCCACCTCCCCTTTTTTCCCTTTTTTAAGAGGGGAATAGCTGGCACGTAGCAATATATCTAGCATCGTTGGGGAAACGTGTTGCCCATCAGCTATAAAACTACACATCACCTCAGGATGAATAATTGCTGCCCCTAATAATCCTGGTTCGCGGTGATGTAATGGTGGCATGGCATTAAAAGCATGAGTCACCATTGTTGCACCCAACTCAAAGGCACGTTGCGCTTGGGTTGCTGTTGCTTGTGAATGTCCTAAACTGACGGTAATACCCAAGGAACGCAAGTAGGGAATTACTTCTCCAGTGACATCTAACTCCGGCGCAAGGGTGATGATTTTAACAACATGAGCATAATCCCCTAAAACCCGCTTAACTTCATCTATTGTCAGAGGTAACAGATACTCGGCTGGATGTGCGCCGCGCTTTTGAAAATTTAAGAATGGCCCTTCTAAGTGCACTCCCAGTATTTTGGCAGTATTGATTGATGGGGTGATGAGGTGATGGTTCTCCCCACCGTTTGTCATAAACTCAGCGATCGCAGCAAGCGATCGCTGAATATTTTCCACCGAAGTTGTCACCAAAGTCGGTAAAAAAGCATCTACCCCCACATTCCACAAAAATTCGCAGATTTTTGGCAACAGGTGAGAATTTTCTGCTTGCAATTCGGGAAATGCTAAACCTAATGCGCCGTTAATCTGCAAATCAACACCACCCAAGGAAATGCGATCGCCCCCCACATCCAACACTTGCAAATCTGGTGGTGGAACTCTTTTGAAAACCGTACTCATTGGCAAGATTTGCTCGATTGTGCCTTGACGGCTAACCAACAGCATCTGCAAATCCTTGTAACCCGGCACTCGCGCGTTAACAATATCTATAGGGTAGGAGATTGTGCTTGATGTTACTTCAGTCATCACGCTGGCAAAAAAATTATGAATTATGAATTATGAATATGAAAGTTTCACCATTCAACGTTCATCATTCATAATTTTCACCTATTCCCAATCCCTAATTCCCAATTCTCAATCCCCAATCCCCCATTCTTATGACTCAACCTCTTATTGGCATTATCATGGGCAGCGATTCCGATTTACCTACCATGCAAGGTGCGATCGCAGTTTGTGAAGATTTTGGCGTTGCTGTTGAAGTAGCGATCGTTAGCGCCCATCGTACCCCAGAACGCATGGTGGAATATGCCAAGTCTGCTCACGAGCGTGGTATCAAGGTAATTATTGCTGGTGCAGGTGGTGCTGCCCATCTTCCAGGTATGGTTGCATCTCTAACACCGCTTCCTGTCATTGGTGTTCCCGTACCCAGCCGTCATTTACAAGGAGTTGATTCTTTGTATTCAATTGTACAAATGCCTGCGGGTATTCCAGTTGCAACAGTAGCGATCGGCAATGCCACAAATGCTGGGCTTTTGGCAGTGCAAATTCTTGCCACCCAAAAGCCGGAATTGCTGGAAAAAGTGCAACAGTATCGTCAAAATCTACGCGAAACAGTAATGGCAAAGCAAGCAATGCTGGAACAACTGGGCTATGAACAATATTTAAAGCAGATGCAATCAAGTTAAGAATCAGTGTAAATTTAAACACTATGAATTCAAAATTTGCATCTCCGGGAAGCCGCCCTGATGGGCGTCTACGTTTCCCCAAAAATAACTAAACAATTGCCAGCGAACACCCTTCTTTGCCTTGTCAATTCACATTAGATGTAAATTTTTCTCGAAATCATCTATTAAGTATTTTAAGAATTTTTGATAAAATTTTGAGAATGTTGTTAATTTTTTATCTTCATGTTGAGAAAGAGTTATAAACCAAGAACACAGACGTTTAATTGCCGGGTTTATATCCTACTAACAATATTAGACGTTTAAAAAACTGTATTTTAAGTTACAGAATGTTGAGAGGGTTTATTGTCAAGATTCTTTGCCAATCACTATGTAACTTTATTTGTTGCGATCAATTATCAAAATTTGGGAGTAATGTCAAAAATAAGTTTATTGAAGAGTCAGTGAAGGATACTTGACTGTTTCCGAAATTACATAATAATAATTTCTTAAGAATATCAGTAGTATCAACAGAAGTAGCGCCTACTTCTTGACTGCAAATTCGGTTATTCGATTCTCAAATTTTCAAAATACTGCTTATTGGAAACGAGAATCAGCGAGTTTTAATAACAAACTTGCTTAAATAACCAAATATCAAAAACAAATTGCTTAGTTTTGAAAGAGCGCTCTTTCTACTTAACGCATTTTTCCTGTTAAGGAAGGTTTAGAGCATGATGTTAAAGCACAGAAAAAAATCGAAAGCCAAAAATAGGCGACCGTCAGCAAGCTGGAACGCCCGTACAACACAATCAAACTCTATTGTCAATCAAATTTTCTGGGTAATTAGGCGGTTGTCTCCAAGTTGGCAAGCCTGTATTCCATTAGCTTGTTTGATTGTGCTGGGGTGGAGTTACGTAGCTGTTGCCCAAACTCCTGCCCCTGCTGGCCCAACTACAGCAGAACTAAAAGTGGCACTTGATACCTTGTGGGTAGCGATCGCCGCTTTTTTAGTAATTTTTATGAACGCTGGTTTCTGCATGTTAGAAACCGGTTTGTGTCGTCAGAAAAATGCTGTTAACGTTCTTGCCAAAAACTTGATTGTCTTTGCTCTGGCTACCGTTGCTTTTTGGGCGATCGGTTTTGGCTTCATGTTTGGCGATGGCAATGACTTTATTGGATTAAATGGGTTTTTCCTGCAAGGTGCAGATAACAGTCCCGCAACTGGAGATGCTTATAAAGGAGTATTTAGCGCTCTGAGTTGGACAGGTGTTCCGCTATCTGCTAAGTTTTTATTTCAGTTGGCATTTGCCGGAACTGCTGCAACTATTGTTTCCGGAGCCGTTGCTGAACGTGTTAAATTTGTTGACTTCCTAATTTTCAGCCTCTTACTTGTCGGTATTTCCTACGCACTCACAGGACACTGGATTTGGGGTGGAGGCTGGTTAGCAGACAGAGGTTTTTGGGATTTTGCCGGTTCAACAGTGGTTCACTCCGTTGGTGGTTGGGCTGCTTTGATGGGAGCGGCATTACTCGGGCCTCGGCTTGGTAAATATCAGGATGGGCAAACCGTTGCAATTCCCGGTCACAATATGAGCATAGCCACCTTGGGCTGTTTGATTTTGTGGTTAGGCTGGTTTGGATTCAACCCCGGTTCTGTAATGGCTGCCGATCCTGATGCTATTACCCACATCGCCTTGACTACCAACATGGCAGGTGCTGTTGGGGGAATTGCTGCTACAATTACAGCTTGGCTTTATTTGGGCAAGCCAGACTTGTCAATGGTCATCAATGGTATTTTGGCAGGCTTGGTTGCCGTTACCGCACCTTGTGCCTACATCACTATTGGCAGTTCTTTCTTCATTGGTTTGATTGCCGGAGTCCTAGTTGTTTTCGCCGTCACATTATTTGACAGAATTAAAATTGATGACCCCGTGGGAGCCATCTCGGTACACCTCGTTTGTGGTGTTTGGGGAACTTTGGCAGTTGGTCTATTTGCTGTTGGCCCTGGTGTTTATCCCTGGTATGCTGAGGGACTTGGCCCAGCCAGAGGTTTATTTGCAGGTGGTGGCATAGGACAGCTCATCACTCAGTTCCTTGGCGTTATTTCTGTGGGTGGAATGACCGTTCTCCTCAGCACCGTCTTCTGGCTTGCACTCAAGGCTACTTTAGGTATCAGAGTATCTCGTGAAGAAGAAATAGAAGGCTTGGATATTGGCGAACACGGAATGGAAGCCTACAGTGGATTCCTCAAAGAGGCTGAGGCTAGTGGTTTTACTGAACCAAGCAGTCCTAAAGGAATGTCACAACCAGGAGATTTACCCACAAGTCTGTAAGATGTAAAAGGGACTGGGGTTGGGTTTTCACTCGTAAAAATTATGTCCGGGGCAATAAAGCCCTCCCAAATTTTGGAGCACCCCAGTACCCAGTCTCAACATAAAACGTTGGGGATCTGTGTCAACAACTAACAACTAACAACTGTTTATTTAAACCTATCAACTGGAATAACAGCCCCTTTAAAGATTTGTCTTTAATATCAGGGGCGGTTTTTTTATGCGTAAGGTAAAAGAAGAAAGCAAATATAGCGATCGCCCCCTGCTCGACTACGCGCCTTGAAGTTGACACCAAATCCGAGCTACTCTTCGTACATAGCCAGTTACAAAGAAAATTGTGACATCATTCCAAAAGCCTTGTTCAGATAAAATTTGCTGTTTTCGCGCGAACCTACAATTTGGTTTGCAGCTTTTAAATCCTTCAGTTTTCTTTTCGTGCCAGTACCAAGCTCATTAAGCTATCAATTAAGCGATCGCGTGATAGGGGCATCAGTTCTTTCCCGTACAACATCTCCTGCACGATCGTGTGAGATACTAGGGAACCAAAAAAAATTTGCGCGATCGCCTCTGGATCGGCAATAACTAATTCTGGGTGAGCAGCAAAATATTTAACCAATAATTTCCGACCCTGTTGAATCACTGTTTGCGTATAAAGTTTTGCTAGTTCCGGAAAACGTTCTGACTCTGACACAATCAGCCGCAACAAAGGTATGTAGTCGGGGTTATCAGCAACTTTTGTAAAAAAAGTTTCAGCAAGCTGACGCAGAAACACCGCAGGCTCATCTTTAAATTCTTTAGCAGAAAACACACTACGAAAATTCGCAATTGTCACCCTTTCCATCAAAGCCTTGAACAGTCCTTCTTTATCTTGAAAGTGACTGTAAATGGTTTGTTTAGAAACCCCTGCTTCCGCACTCACCCGATCCATACTCGTGCCAGCATAACCTGCCTTCAAAAATACTCGCATGGCTCCTTGCAAGATTTGCTCCTGCTTTGGCGTGACAGCAGGTGAGCAGGCTTCTACAAAATTTGCAGATTCAGAGCCGAGAGCTTTGGACATGGATGTTAAATTTTTTGGCTATCTCCTGCTACATCATACCAAACAGTCTAGTATGATAGCCATACCCGCTATTAATATGGGGTACTACCATGACTCAGACTGCCCCTCAATCTACAGAAAATCTCACCGATGCTCCATTACCGCCTTCTAAACAAAAAGGCCGTAAAAAGCCAATTCCTTTACTTGTGGGGGTGCTGCTTTTAGCAAGCGCCATTGGCTATACAGCCTGGAGATTGCAACCACAAACACCAGAAAATTTGCTGAGATTCAGTGGCAGAATAGAGGGTTACGAAACCGGAATTGGGGTGAAACGTGTAGGCAGAATTGAATCTATCGCCGTGTGGGAAGGGTCAGCTGTTAAAAAGGGGCAACAGCTAATCCAGCTAGATGATAGTGAGGACAAAGAACTACAAGAGCAACTACGAGGCGCACAGGCGCGGGTAGCGTCTGCCCAGTCAGACGAACAGCAGGCACTTGCAGATGTAGAGCGAGTTCAAGGCGAAATTGAACAAATTAACAGTCAAATTCAGGAAGCAAAACTGAATTTGCAGCAGTCCCAAGGCGATACTCAAGGTCGGATTGACCAAGCACAGTCTACAGTAGCAGCAGCAAGAGCACAACTTGTACAGGCACAGGCGCAGGTGAAGCAAGCAGCGGCGGAGGTGAAATTAGCGAAAGTAAACCGCGATCGCTATGCCAAACTTGTAACTGACGGCGCAATCAATCAACAACAATTTGACCAGGCACAAACAGCATATGACACCGCGATCGCAACTCTAGAAGCGCGACGAGCAGCAGTCAATGCAGCACGTGAACAATTAAGTGCTGCTGAAGGTGCATTGACACAAGCCAAAACCACAAGTTTGAACCCCAGCATTCGCAACGCCCAATTACAAGCATTAAACAGGAGGCGACAGCAAAGCCTTGCTCAATTAAAATCTGCTCAAGCAAGAGTCAAATCTGCCCAAGCAAGAGTCAAATCTGCCCAAGCAGAGAAACAGCAAATTCTCACTCAAATTCAAGATGCCAAAAAAGACCTGAATGTTGTCAGTCCTCTCGATGGCGTAGTCACTGCCCGGAGTGTAGAACCAGGGGCAATTGTCAACAATCAAACCAATATTCTCACCATCGTCGATCCCAAAACATTGTATCTGCGTGGTTTTATTCCCCAAGGAGACATTGGCAAAGTGCGTCTGGGACAGACTACCAAAATTTTCTTGGATTCTGCACCCAACAGACCCCTCACAGGTAAAGTAATTGCAATTGATCCACAGGCATCGTTTACGCCAGAAAATATCTATTTTCAGAAAGATAGAGTTAGGCAAGTCGTGGGTATTCGTATCAGTGTTAATAACCCTGCTGGTTGCTTTAACCCTGAGCAACCTTACACTGGCGGAGATTTGCCCTGCGCCAAGATTGGAATGCCAGCAGATGCAGAGATTAATTTGAAAGAAAGTCAAGAGTCAAGAGTCAAGAGTCAAGAGTCATAAATTAAGAGTAACTTTGCGACTGAAGTTGGAGGTTAAACGAGTGGGGCATGAAACAGCAAGTCACAATTGTCACAGATAAACAAGACTATTACTCTAGTAAATCTACTGAAGCTATCTACGTTTATGGTTTGCATAAGCACTATGGTAGCCTAGCTGCTGTACGAGGAATTGACTTCACAGTCTACAAGGGTGAAATGTTTGGGCTAATTGGCCCTGACGGGGCCGGGAAAACCAGCACCTTTCATATTCTGGGGGGTGTGATGGAAGCAACAGCAGGAGAAGTGCGGATATTTGGTCAACCAGCACGAGATGCACGTTTAATAACTGGGTATCTGACACAGCAGTTTTCACTGTATCTCGACTTGAGCATTGATGAGAATTTGCGCTACACGGCAGGGTTGCGGCAAGTTCCAGATGATGTGTTATGGGAACGTCGCAATAAATACTTGCGGTTGATGAACCTGGAGAAATTTGGCGATCGCTTGGCAGGGCAACTTTCTGGGGGGATGAAACAAAAGCTAGCGCTGTGCTGTGCCTTAGTTTCCCAACCCGAAGTTTTGTTACTTGACGAACCTACTACGGGTGTCGATCCGGTTTCCCGACGAGAGTTTTGGGATGTGCTAGCAGAATTGTCAGCAGAGGGGATGACAATTGTTGTGGCTACACCCTATCTAGACGAAGCTGAACGCTGCGATCGCGTTGCATTAATGTACAGTGGAAATATTCATGAGATTGGTACACCCACTGAGTTACGCGCCAACTTGGGCTTATATCGCTTAGAAGTTCGCACGCCAAATTTAGAAATCGCCGAGCAAGTTTTATCAGAAAATGCACCTGCAAATATAGTAGATGTGCAGACATTTGGCGATCGCTTAGATGTCCTCGTTGAAGATGCAGCAATTGGAAAAAGCCAAATCAGGGAACTACTGCAACAACAGCAGTTACCTTCCCCCAATATCGAACATAACGAACCCACCCTAGAAAACGTCTTTGTTACCCGTCTGCGACAACAAGGTTCTGTACCAAAATTTTTTCCGTTTCCACGTTCCCGGAAAAGAGGAGGGGGAGACAATATTGGGGCAAAGGGCAAAGGGCATCGGGCAAGGGGCAATGGGCAAGAGGCAATGGGCATCGGGCAAGGGGCATCGGGCAAGGGGCATCGGGCATGGGTAAAAAAACCAATTCCCAATCCCCATTACCCCTTATCCCCAGAGGGGGCCCCACCTTCCCCAATTCCCAATTCCCAATGCCCAATTCCCAATGCCCATTCTCCAGACATCGCCATCTCCGCCCGCAACCTCAGCCGCGTCTTTGGTAAATTCCAAGCAGTTAAAAGCGTCAACATTGAAGTAGGTTATGGCGAAATCTTTGGACTTTTGGGAGCTAATGGGGCGGGAAAAACCACAACAATAAAAATGCTGTGTGGCTTATTGGAAGCTAGTGGCGGTGAAATTTCCCTTGGTGGCGAAACAGGAAATCTGCGGAGTGCTGAACTGCGGCGACGAATTGGTTACATGAGTCAGAAATTCACCCTTTATGACGATCTGACAATTCTGGAAAATCTAGAGTTTTACAGTGGTGTTTATGGGGTTCCTCGCAAGTTGCGCCGAGAAAAGATAGACTGGGTGATTGCCACTTGTGGACTAAAGGGACAGGAAGATATGCTCACCGGACAGCTACCGGGTGGTTGGAAGCAACGGGTTGCTTTTGGTGCTTCGGTGATGCACGAACCGGATATTCTGTTTTTGGATGAGCCGACATCAGGGGTAGATCCGCTGGCGCGTCGTCAGTTCTGGAAACTGATTAATGATTTTGCCCGCAATGGTACAGCCATATTAGTGACAACTCATTACTTAGAAGAAGCTGAACAGTGTAACCGTATGAGTTTTATGGTAGCGGGTGAAACTGTGGTGGAAGGCTCTCCTAGTTATATCAAAGCTTCTCAACCTGGACAACTGATAGAAATTGTTGTTAATGACAATCAAGCCGCCTCCAAGTTACTTAAACAACACCTCGACTCCTGGCGCGTCTCCATCTTTGCTAGTAGCTTACACGTTGTCCTCGATCGCCCTGAAACTGAACTGCCCTACATACGTGAACTTTTACAGTCTGCCAATCTCACCATAGAATCTCTTCGCCCCATTCCTTTCTCCCTAGAAGATGCTTTCATCGGCATAGTGGAACGGGCACAGGCGGAGTAGAGGAGGGGGAGAGTGGGCATCGGGCATTGGGCATTGGGAATTGGGAATTGGAAATAACCAGCAACCAACAACCAACAACCACCAACCACCAACCACCAACCACCAACCACTAACCACTAACCACTAACTACTAACAAAATATGTAATGAAACGAATTCTCGCCCAATGCATCAAAGAATTAGTCCAATTTCGCCGCGATCGCCTTACTTTAGCGTTAGCGTTTTTATTGCCATTCCTAACGCTATTGATTTTCGGGTTTGCGATTCGCTTGGAAAGTAAGAATATTCCCTTAATTGTCCAGGATTTTGACCGTACCAATCTTAGTAGCAGTTATATCGAGCGATTGTACGCCACAAACCAGTTTATACCATACAAATGGTCGGGTACAGATCCGGTAAGGGATGCTGTAGATCGCGGTATTGCCAAGGCAGCAGTGATTATTCCTCCTGAATTTAGCCGGGATGTTAAAGCAAGTAAAAATACTGAATTACAAGTACTAATTGATGCTACTGATGTCAACAATGCCCGTGTGATCAAAAACAGCATTCAACAAGTGACAAATTTCTTTATGCGTGACCAAGGGTTAGTACCTGCTACCAGTAGTATCACTCCCAAAATGCGCTTGTGGTTTAATCCTGGTCGGTTAGAGTCACTATACATTGTACCGGGAGTCTATGGTGTGGTTTTGTGGATTTTTCCCTCTTTACTAAGTGCGATCGCGATGGTGCGAGAGAAGGAAAAAGGCACTATTCTCCAAGTTTACACTTCTAGCATCAGTGCTACCGAACTTTTGCTTGGTAAAGGAATCGCTTATCTACTAATTGCCATTGCTGAAGCATTAGTATTAATGGTGCTGGGTTCGCTGATTTTTCATGTGGGTTTGGTAGCTGAACCCACAGCTTTGTTAATTGGTACTTTCTTACTTCTTACAGATAGTGTGATGTTTGGTTTGCTATTGGGAGTGCGGAGTAGCAATCAAAATTCAGCTGTTCAAGGCGTTGCTTTGATTGGTTTTATTACAGCTTTATTACTCTCTGGTTTTATTTATCCACTCAATAATATTCCTTTTCCACTTTCGCTGGTTCCTAATGTTGTTCCCGCTCGATATTACATTGATATAACCCGTGATGCATTTGTGCGCGGTACAGGATGGGCAGGAGTTTGGTTTGATTTAGTGATGCTAGCTATATTGGGATTGATATTTTTCAATATATCTCGTCGAGTTTTAAGTCGAATGCAATTGCCGAACTAAATAGATATGCAAAGGATGGCGTTGCTGAATCAAGATATGAATTTACAATTCACGGGTATGTAGAGACGTAGCATTGCTACGTCTCTACAATGATTTGGCATCGAACTACAAAAATGTATGCACACATAATTCATG
>NZ_JACAEU010000132.1:0-41614 GCF_013388695.1 Fischerella sp. | reverse complement strand
GCTGAGATTTATATTTTGGATGAAAATTTACAGCCAGTTGCAGATGGTGACTGTGGAGAGTTATACATCGGTGGCGTGGGTCTGGCGCGAGGCTATTTCAACCGTCCGGATTTGACTAAAGAGCGGTTTATCCAGCATCCCTTTGATTCAGATTCTAGTGCACGATTATACAAAACTGGCGACTTGGCACGATACTTGCCAGATGGAAACATCCAGTTTCTTGGCCGCGTTGATGAGCAAGTCAAAATTCGTGGTTTCCGCATAGAGTTAGGAGAAATTGCCGCTGTACTTAATCAACATTCGCTCCTGCAACAAGCGATCGCCATTGTCCGCGAAGACGTTCCTGGAGACAAACGACTTGTAGCATACATCGTGGCGAACTCAGAGCAAATTCCCACTCAAGGCGAATTGCGCCGCTTTTTACAAGAGCAGTTACCCGATTACATGGTGCCTAGTGCCTTTGTATTCATGGATGCCTTGCCATTAAATCCCAATGGTAAAATCGATCATCGTGCTTTACCTGTACCCGATGCTTCGTGTTTTAATCGCTCAACCAGTTTCCTTGCACCCCGCACTCACACCGAGAAAGTCTTAGCTAGCGTCTGGGTTGAAATCTTAGGGGTTGAAGTTGGCATTAACGATAACTTCTTTGAACTAGGTGGAGATTCACTGTTGGCAGCCAAAGTGATTTCTCGGGTGCGTGACATTCTGCAAGTGGACTTGCCTGTGAGTGCTTGCTTTGAGTACCCTACAGTAGCTGATTTGGCAAAGAGCGTTGAAGCCACTTGTCAGAAACAGCAGGGATTACAAGCACTGTCCATACAACCAATTTCACGCAACCAAACCTTGCCTCTCTCTTTTACTGAGGAACTATATTGGTTTCTCACGCAATTGCATCCAGAGGAACCTATCTATAACGAAACCTGCACCATTCGCTTAGGGGGAGGCATTAATTTTGCTGCCTTAGAAAAGAGTCTTACAGAGTTCGTGCGGCGTCACGAAATTTTGCGAACCACCTTTGCAACAGCAGACGGGAAAACCATTCAGGTAATTCATCCTGCTTTTCCTGTCACATTGCCAATAGTGGATCTGCGCCAATTCCCCGATCGGAAACGAGAAGCAGAAGCCCTACGGTTAGCCACAGAATATTTAACGCAACCCTTTGATCTTGCTCAAGGGCCACTTCTGCGCCCGATGTTGATACAGCTGGATGAGGCAGACAACAGGCTATATTTAGCTATACATCATTTGGTGATGGATGGAGTATCAGTGTATAGCATTCTTCTGCCAGAATTGCAAGCACTATACACCGCCTTCGCTAGTAATCAACCTTCACCTCTACCGGAGTTAACGCTCCAGTACGCAGATTTTGCGGCTTGGCAACGGCAATGGCTTCAAGAAGAAATTTTGTTGACTCAGCTAGCCTACTGGCAGCAAAAGCTAGCTAATCTACCCACGTTGCAGTTACCTACTAACCGTCCACAGCTAACAGAGTTAACGTTTCAGGGATCGCAGCAAAGTTTCGCACTGTCCAAGAGCTTAACAGAAAAGCTCAAGATACTAAGTCGTCAAGAGGGAACAACACTCTTCATGACGCTGGCGACGGCGATTAAAACCTTACTTTATCGTTATTCAAACCAAGAAGACATTGCGATCGGCACGGTGACAGCAGGACGGAACCGACCGGAAGTGGAAGGGGTAATGGGAAATTTCCTCAATAATTTAGTTCTGCGTACCGATCTCTCTGGCAATCCCACTTTTCGAGAGCTATTGAAGCGCATACGAGAGGTAACTCTAGAGGCTTATGCTCACCAAGACTTGCCTTTTCAGAAATTAGTAGAAGTACTCCAACCAGAACGTCAATTGGGTCAAAACCCTCTTTTTCAAGTAGCGTTTGTCCTTGAGCCTCCTTTGCCAGAATGTCACGATCTGGGGTGGACAATTAGCCAGATGGATATTCATTCGGGTACAGCCAAGTTCCATTTATGCATTGAAATGGATGAAAGACCCGAAGGTATGATTGGCCGGATAGAATACCGTACCGATCTGTTTGATGCGGATACAATTACCCGCATGATTGGTCATCTCCAGACTTTGCTAGAAGGTATTGTAGCTAATCCCGCACAGCCTATTTCCCAATTGCCTCTACTGACAGCAGCAGAACAACAGCAATTGCTGTTTGAATGGAACAATACTCAAACCGAGTATCCCCAACACAAGTGTATTCATCAGTTATTTGAGGAGCAGGTGGAACGCACCCCTGATGCAGTAGCGGTGGTGTTTGAGGATAAACAACTCACTTACAGGCAACTAAATCAACGAGCGAATCAACTCGCGCACTACTTACGTGGTTTGGGAGTAGGGCCAGAAGTACTGGTGGGTATTTGTGTAGAACGCGACCTAGAAATAATCGTAGGACTACTGGGGATTCTTAAAGCAGGTGGGGCTTATGTACCCGTTGACCCCAATTATCCGATTGAGCGCCTCGCCTCTATGCTGGAGGATGCCGGTGTATCGGTGTTGCTGACTCAAGAAAAATTGCTGTCCAAGTTACCTCAAATCCCCAGGTGCGTATGCATTGATACAGAATGGACTGTAATTTCTGCTGAAAGTGAGGAGAATGTTGTCAGTGGTGTCACCTCTGGTAATTTAGCTTACGTCATTTATACTTCCGGTTCTACAGGTAAGCCGAAGGGAGTTTTGATCGAACATAAGTGTGTTGTAAATCTTTTGGAGGGTCTGCACAAAGCGGTCTATGCCGAATTTCAGGATTCACAACTGCGAGTCAGTTTAAATGGGTCTTTGAGTTTTGATACTTCGGTTAAACAATTTATTCAGTTACTCAAAGGCCATACTCTCTACATAGTGCCGGAAATGGTGCGATTTGATGGGGATGCCTCGTTATCTTACCTGCAAGACCACAAAATCGACGTATTTGACTGCACGCCATCGCAATTGGAACTGTTAATAAGGGCAGGGTTGCTTGGGGGTGATGTACCTAAGTGCGTACTGGTTGGAGGAGAAGCGATCGCCCCTTCTACTTGGCAAACTTTAACCCAAGCTCAAAACATTAATTTTTACAACGTTTACGGCCCAACAGAATGCACTGTCGATGCGACGCTTTGCAAGTTGCAAATGTCTCAAATCAAGCCAATCATCGGTCGCGCGATCGCCAACACCCAAGTGTATATTCTCGACTCTCATTTACAACCTGTGCCAATTGGCGTACCTGGCGAATTGCACATTAGTGGTGTGGGATTAGCACGGGGATACCTTAACAGCCCAGATTTGACAACTGAAAAATTCATCTCCAATCCCTTTAGCCAGCAAGCAGGAGCACGCTTGTACAAAACTGGCGATTTAGTCCGCTACACGAGCGATGGCAACATCGAATACCTCGGTCGCATTGACGACCAAATCAAGATGCGTGGCTTCCGCATTGAGTTGGGAGAGATTGAAGCTACCCTTAATCAAAATCCTGCTGTACAACAGGCACTGGTAACTGTACGCGAAGATGTTCCTGGTGACAAATGCTTGGTTGCCTATGTCGTCCTCAAGCCTCAGCAAAATGCTACAGCGAATCAACTACGGCATTTCCTGCGTGAAAAGCTGCCTAATTACATGATTCCCTCAGCCTTTGTAGTGCTAGAGGCTTTACCTTTAAATCCCAATGGTAAAGTAGATTGTCGAGCCTTACCCGCACCTGAGCGAATCAGACAAGAGGACGCAAAAACCTTTGTTGCCCCCCGAAATCAAATAGAATACCAACTAACCCAGATTTGGGAAGAAGTATTAGGCATTCAAGCCATTGGTATTAAAGATAACTTCTTTGATTTAGGTGGACATTCATTCCTGGCTTTAAACTTATTCGCGAAAATCGAGACGCAATTTGGTAAAAAACTTCCCTTAGCTATCCTGTTTCAATCTGGAACTATTGAGGCTCTTGCTCAAATTATTCACCCAAAAGAGGAATTAGCAACTAGCCAAAGTCAAACTCCAGAAAATTGGTCATCTCTAGTCGCAATTAATCCCAATGGCTCAAAGCCGCCGTTATTCTGTGTTCATGGTCTAGCTGGAGAAGTTCTCTGCTACCGGAATTTGTCATTGCATTTGGGGACGGATCAACCGATATACGGATTGCAACCACAAGGACTTGATGGCAAACGACCCCCCTTAACACGGATTGAAGATATGGCGTCGTACTATATTCAACAAATCCGAACGGTTCAACCTCATGGCCCTTATTTTCTGAGTGGGTACTCCTTTGGCGGGTTAGTCGCCTTCGAGATGGCGCAGCAACTCCACAAGCAAGGTGAGAGGATCGGAATTTTAGTTTTATTTGATTCTTTTCTTCCCAATGTGAAGACGCGCTTACCATTCTTGAAGCGAATTCCGCTGCATTTAAATAATATTCTTCGCGGAGGGTCTGCCTACATTTGGGAAAGAATTCAGCTATGGTATCAGTGGTTAAAGTGTTATATAGAATATGATCTTCTCAAGTTGCATGTGGAAGAAAACCCTCTATCTTCTACACCTGAGCATCTAAAGATTATCGATGCTAACACGCAGGCAAAGAAAGAATATGTTGTCCAAGTCTACCCAGGTCAAATGGTTCTCTTGCTGACTGAGCAAATGAAACGTTACTTTCAACAAACTGTAGGTCTACAATGTGGCCCGGTATATGGCTGGGGTAATTTCGTCACAGGACGACTAGATGTTCTTTCCGTTCCTGGTTTGCATCTAACTTGTCTAGAAGAACCTCATGTACAAGTGCTGGCAGAAAAATTACAGGCTTGTTTAGATCGGGCTTTCGTTGAAACAAGCGGAAGTTAACAACGGCAAAACCCAATACTTAAAGCTAAAGTGTGAAGTATGAAGGGTGAAGATTTACCCTTTTGCCTTCAAACTTTATCTTTTATCCTTCCTATGTTGCGGAAACCGAAAAAGCGTTGGACACCCTCTAACTGGGCAAGTTGGAAGCCTTTTGGTATCGGGGAGCAGTACCCTAACAATTATTGGGAAGTCTTTCGTGCTATTTGGCTGTCGCGCGATCGCCTGCCTTATGCATGGAATATCCTCAACAAGGGAGTTTGTGACGGTTGTGCTTTAGGTACAACCGGGATGAAAGATTGGACTTTAGACGGAATTCATCTATGCAATGTCCGGTTACGGTTGTTGCGGATGAACACCATGCCAGCTTTTGATCCCCAACTGTTAGAAGATGTAGAACAGTTACAAAAGCAAAAAAGTGTGGCATTACGAGAATTGGGACGCCTTCCCTACCCCATGATCCGCCGATGTGGGGAAAAGGGTTTTCGTCGAGTAAGCTGGGATGAAGCTTTAGACGTAATTGCTGCACGCATTCGTGCCACTACACCAGACCGCCTCAGTTTTTACATTACCAGTCGCGGCACTGTCAACGAAACTTACTACGCCACCCAAAAAGCTGTACGGGCAATGGGGACAAATAATATTGATAATGCTGCCCGTATTTGCCATTCTCCCAGTACCGCCGGACTCAAAGCCGCCCTTGGTGTCGGCGCTACTACCTGTTCTTATAAAGACTGGGTGGGTACTGACTTATTAGTCTTCATTGGCTCGAATGTAGCCAATAACCAGCCTGTCACCGTCAAATATCTGCATTACGCCAAAAAAGCTGGGACAAAGATTGTAGTCATTAACACCTATCGCGAACCAGGAATGGAACGCTACTGGGTGCCTTCCATACCTGAAAGCGCCTTGTTTGGTACCAAGTTTGCCGAAGATTTCTTCTTAGTGAACATGGGCGGCGACATAGCATTTTTAAATGGCACAATCAAGCATATGATTGCTAATGATTGGGTAGACCAGTCGTTTAGCGATCGCTACACTACTGGTTTTGCAGAACTAAAAGCCGCACTATCAAATCAATCTTGGGAAGAATTAGAGCAACTTTCTGGCAGCACTCGCGAACAAATGTACACTTTTGCCAAAATGGTTGCAGAAGCCCAAAAAGCCGTGTTTGTCTGGAGTATGGGCATTACCCAGCACGAATGCGGCGAAGATAATGTGAGAGCCATCATCAATTTAGCACTCACCAAAGGTTTTGTTGGTCGCGAAGGATGCGGCTTAATGCCAATTCGCGGACATTCTGGCGTGCAGGGTGGTGCGGAGATGGGTTGTTACGCAACAGTGTTTCCTGGTGGTAAGCCGATCACCCCTGAAAATGCTGCACAGTTAAGCCAGCTTTGGGGGTTTGAAGTACCTGCGAGTAAGGGTTTAATTGCTGCCGAAATGATTGATGCAGCCTACCAAGGACAATTAGATGTGTTGTTCTCCGTTGGGGGCAATTTCTTGGAAGTGCTACCAGAACCCGACTACGTAGAAGATGCTTTAAAGCGCGTTCCTTTGCGGATACACATGGATATTGTGCTTTCCAGTCAGATGTTAGTAGAACCAAGCGATACCGTGGTGCTGTTACCCGCCACAACTCGCTACGAAATACCTGGCGGAGTCACCGAGACTAGCACCGAACGCCGAGTCATTTTTAGCCCAGAAATTCCCGGCCCTAGGGTAGGTGAGGCGCGTCCGGAATGGGAAGTATTCATGGAATTGGCAAGGCGCGTGCGTGTAGAGACGTTGCATGCAACGTCTCTACATTTTGAAAATACATCTATGATGCGACAAGAAATTGCCCGAGTCATTCCGCAGTACGCAGGTATTCAACATTTGCAATCAGCAGGAGATCAATTTCAATATGGCGGTTCTCATCTGTGCTTTGGTTGGAACTTTCCGACAGCAGATGGTAAAGCACACTTTACGGTATTATCTCCACCTCAAAAGGAATTACCAGAAGGCTGCTTTTTAGTAGCAACGCGCCGTGGTAAACAATTCAACAGCATGGTGCAAGAAAGCAAAGATACTATTACTGGCGCAGTACGCGAAGCAGTGTTAATGAATGCCTCGGATGCAGCCAAGCTAGAGTTAAAAGATGGGGATGCAGTAATTCTCAAGAATGAATTGGGACAGTTCAAAGGACGAGTATATATTGCACCCATTCAACCAAGAAATTTACAGGTACACTGGCCTGAGGGGAATGTGTTGCTAGATAAAAGTAAGCGTTCTACAGAAGGTGTACCTGATTACAATGCTGTAGTGCGGTTGGAAAAAATTTGAATAAGTAAATAGACATAATTAAATGTAAGATGAAAGCCTTGTTCGTAGTGAGCGATTTATCGCTCTCTGTAAGAATTTTAAGAGCTAAAGCTCTTACTACAAGCTTTTTGTTTAATTTAGTCTTCCTACGTGATCAAAGCACTCAAGAAAAAGATATTGCGAGAGCAAAAGAATATTGGGAAGACTATAGGAGTAGAGATGACAGGGGATTTATATAGTGACGAGCCGCCGTTGGAAAGTGATTTACATCTACGCCAGATCATTCTGCTATTACAGTGTTTAGAATTGTGGTGGCAAAACCGCAATGACTTTTACGCTGGCGGTAATTTAACGATTTACTACAGTCCACGCCAGCGTAAGTCAGAGGACTTCCGGGGGCCAGATTTTTTTGTCGTGCTGGGAACTGAACGCAAGCCGCGTAAAAGTTGGGTGGTTTGGGAAGAAGAAGGCAAATATCCGAACTTAATTATAGAACTACTATCAAATTCAACAGCAGCGACAGATAAAGGTTTAAAAAAACAGATATATCAAGATATCTTTCGTACACCCGAATACTTTTGGTTTGACCCGAATAATTTAGAATTTGCTGGGTTTATTTTGCTTGGTGGTACTTATCAGCCTATAGAACCCAATCCCCAAGGTTGGTTGTGGAGTCAGCAGCTAAGTTTGTACTTGGGTGTTCATGAAAATAAATTGCGTTATTTTACTGCGGAAGGACAACTAGTTCCTACGCCGGAAGAAGTTGCTGAACGAGAAACACAAAAAGCTGAACGCCTAGCAGCGAAACTGCGAGAATTGGGTATTGATCCAGAGAATTTATGAAACAAAGATAAAATTCATGTAGGGTGCGTTAGACGCACGAGTGTATATGATTTTGACGAAAAACTTTAATGCGTCTAACGCACCGTTCAATTATGGTGCGTTACGGCACAAGCTTCTGAATCATCGCTCAAATCCGATTTTAGCCGTAACACACCCTACTTAACTATGGGGGCTAGGGGGCTAGGCGAGAATGAAATAACCCTAATTTAAGGAGTAATTTAAGGAATTACCTCAAATGCCTTCTTTCCCTGTAAACGATAAATATAAAAATCGCTGTCCAGCGAAAAAATCCGACTGATATTTAATGTCTCGGCAGCAGAGACAAGAGAAGCATCTGCCAAATCCATCGGCACGTCCTGATACTGCTTCATCAGTTCTCGAATTCTTTGCTGCTCATCAATGCCTGATGTATGCAAATAAAGTGCTTTCCGTTCAACAAATTGCCACAGGATATCCTGGGCAAACCAACCTCGTAACTGATGCAAGAAATACATGGCTTCTGTAAAACAGCACCATGTTGTTATCAGGGGATTGGTTATCTTTTGATAGGCTTCGACACAACGATGATGCGCTTCTCCCTGTCCCGCATCAATCAAAGCAATCAACGGTGCAGTATCAGCCAGAATCACGGTCTGCGAATACCCTGCTTGGCAAGCTTAGTGGCGATCGCTTCACCAAAGACAGTTTTCTGGTAGGTCTGAGGAGGTTCAACCTGACTGTTAATAGATCCAATTAGATCTGACAAGGAAGTTGCCAGCGGTTTTTGCTGGTCAACATCTGGCGGCAGCTGTGATGCAATCCAATCAGCAGGTGTCATTCCCTGTGATTGGGCAACAGCTAGCAGGTGACGGTAAACATTCTCTGGCAGGGCAATGAAATGCTCACTCATACGATAAAAGCTTTCTTTGATTCTTCTCTTTTACCATATTTACTCGCTAACCTGAACAGATGAGTTTATTGTTCATACACTCAAGAAGTCGTTTATCTTCCCGTTTGTCTTTTTTTGGCAATAGCCAAGGGAAGAATTAAAAGAAAACAGCCCATTCAAAGGCTTGTTTTCAAAACCTAAAAATCCCCCTTAGTTTCCCATTTCAGGGCATTAAGGGGGATTTTCAAAATCATGAGCGCACAGAGAATAGTCCCTAATTTCACATCTCGCACGCCGATGCAATAACTCGGAGGCTGAGCCTCCAAACCCTCGTTACTAGGTTCAACCTAGTAACGAGAATTCCTGGTAACGAGAATTAAGAGCTTTTGGCTGTCCCAACTACTCGACTACTTCATTTACCGGGAATCTATCAATCAACTGTATGGCACGGTAAGTATTGCGCCGCAAAGATTCTGACAAATACGGTACGTGGGGAATTTGCGATAACAAATCTAAGGTTCGGCGTAAAATCCTTACAACATCACCTTCATCCAAACTGGTGTTATCGCACAGTTCAATCCAATCCATCCCTAGCGCCCATTGTTCCACTAAGGAAATTAACTCAAATTCCAACCAGATAGGTAAAGCCACATTATATCGACGTTGCAGCTGGAACATCTTGCGGCGAATTCCGCGTAGTTTTGCTAAAGCTTCTGCAACTTCGTTGCTGACATCAAAGCGTACTTTGCTGTCTGGACGCGGAGTTTCTGTGACTAAAGCCGCAGCCGCAGCTGCTAAATGGTGTGGATCGAGGTTGTCAAGTTCTCCACTGGCAAGCACTAAACCCAGCCATAATTCATTTTCACCTCGAATTGCTGCCGCTATTTGTCCTAATTGGGTAGGGACTAAATTATCTAAACATTCAAAGTACTGCAAAATTTCAATTAGGTTAAGAAACTCTTCCCAATGTCGCTGGGATTGTTGCTCTATCTGTGCTTGTAACTCTTGAATTTCTGCTTCTAATTCAAAGGCCCGTACCTTGCCTTTAAAAATACTACCGACATTGCCGGCTTTACGTAGGGGGTGAGCCTCAAATTCCTCTTGCAAAGCAGCAACGTGCCGGAGTTGTTCTGCTACCTCTGGTGCTATATGCAGAGAATCATCTGGTTCGGGTATTTGTGAGGCGATCGCGAAATTTTCCTCGTTACCAGGATATGACTGTCCTGGCTTCAATGGCATTTCTGCTGGTGGTAGCAACTCAGGAGGCACATCAATTCGCGGTAATTCTGCATACAAATTTACTACATCTGCCGTTGTGGCCACATACCAACGGTTATCTTTCCCCAAACATACTAAGTAGGGGTTCTGCCCGGAAACTTGAGCTTTTCCTACTAACACCGCAGTGATCGGCGACGATACTGTAATATTTTTGCCCTTCAAGCTTAGTAATGTTCCCGACACGGCAAAGTTTAACATCATTGCTAATTCTTCTTGCCGGGCTTCTAATGCTTGCTCTTGCAGCGTCTTTAACAGTTTTTGTTCTACTTTCAGGCGTTGTCGCAATTTTTCATAGCTAGCAAGTTCGCTTTCCTCCACAGCAGCAATTTGCGTCTGAATTTGGGCTAGTTCTGCTTGTAGTTCAGCAATATGCTGCTGTCTTGGCCGTAAGTGCAAATTCGCCAAATACTGCCCAAAGCTACGTTCTACTAATTCTCTAGCTTCTTCTAAGGTGTGAATCTGCAACAAGTTTAACACCATGCCATAACTAGGCGTAAAATGGCTGACCAAGGGGTCTGGTTTTTTGATTGCCAAAGCTGCTGCATGTTCTGCTCCCTCAAAAGGAGTTTGCAGTGTCACCACATGACCCACTTCATCCATACCACGACGACCAGCCCTACCCGCCATTTGTAGGAACTCAGAAGCTGTCAACATGCGGTGTCCGGTGTCGGTGCGCTTGGAAATACTGGAAATGACTGTTGTCCGAGCAGGCATATTAATTCCTGCTGCCAGTGTCTCAGTTGCGAATACTACCTTAATCAGCCCCTGCTGAAATAGTTCTTCTACCAAAACTTTCCAAGCGGGCAAAATCCCCGCATGGTGTGCGGCTATACCTCGGTACAGAGGGGCAATATGTCCAGAACGCCCTGCTTCTGGGTTGCGGGTTAAAAATTCGTCAATTTGCAGCCGTAATTGCTGTGCCTCTTGCTCATTGACTAGCCACAGATCGCCCACTTCTGCCACAGCTTTATCGCATCCCCGACGGCTAAAAATAAAGTAAATCGCCGGTAGCATGTCCCGTTGTTGGAGATGGCTGAGGATAAAATTTATGCTAGGGGCTTCTGGTTTGCGATTGCCCTTGCCTTTTTCATACTCTTTCCTTCTCCCCTTTTTGAGTAGGCGGGGATTGATTTGAGTATTGTCCTCATTCAATAGCGGAAATACTCCCTTGATATTGCCAAAATGGAATTCCAAGGGAACAGGGCGAAAATCTGAATAAATCAAGTCTGTAGGGCCGTGAACTTGATTTAGCCAATCTGTGAGTTGTTCGCTGTTAGCAACTGTGGCCGACAATGCTACTAGTTGAACTTCACGGGGACAATAAATAATTGATTCTTCCCAAACAGTCCCCCGTTGGCGATCGTTCATGTAGTGGCACTCATCTAGCACCACTGCCTCCACATCTGTTAAGGAGATACCGACCTGCCCAATGGGTGTGCCGTAAAGCATGTTCCGGAAAATTTCTGTAGTCATCACTACAATCGGCGCATCCCGGTTGATGCTGGCATCTCCAGTTAACAATCCAACGAAATCAAAACCAAATTGTTCGCGAAAGTCGCGTAGCTTTTGATTGGAAAGTGCTTTTAGAGGGGTAGTATAAAACACTCGCTTTCCTCGCGCCAAAGCACGATAGATGGCATATTCCCCCACTAACGTTTTGCCCGAACCCGTGGGCGCACACACAACGACAGACCTTCCAGCATTTAGAGAAGCGATCGCATCTAGCTGGAATTTATCCAGTTCAAAAGGAAATATAGAACTGGGATCAACTTCTGGAGACAGGGCAGAATAATTCACTCAATCACAATTGCAACCAGACTGTTTACTATATTATTTCAATCTCTCATGGCGATTCATCCAGAATCACCTCAACAAATCAAACCTTCATAGGTAGTAGCTAAATTATAAATTGTACCATTACTTAGGAAATAGTTGGTGGTTGGTGGTTGGTTGTTGGTGGTTAGTGGTTGTAGAGACGTGCCATGGCACGTCTGTACATTGGTTAGTGGTTATTCCCCCACTCTCCCCATCACCCCATCTCCCCATCTCCCACTCCCCTCACTTCCCCAATTCCTGGGAGCGAATCGTAGCTGCTTTGACTGCCTCAATTAAAGCTGAGCGAAATGCTGAGCGTTCTAATTGGGCAATGCCAGCAATTGTTGTCCCGCCAGGACTGGTAACGCGGTCTTTGAGTTCTGCTGGGTGGATTTTGGTGTCGTGCAATAACTGCGCTGTTCCCAAGACGGTTTGTAAAGCTAGTCGATAAGCGATCGCTCTGGATAAACCTGCGGCAACTCCGCCATCAGCAAGTGCTTCTACCATTAACGCTACGTAAGCAGGGCCACTACCCGATAGTCCAGTGACTGCATCCATCAGCGATTCGGGAACTTCTACTACTTCCCCTACC
The DNA here is from genome assembly GCF_013388695.1 of Fischerella sp. Taxonomy (NCBI): domain Bacteria; kingdom Bacillati; phylum Cyanobacteriota; class Cyanophyceae; order Nostocales; family Hapalosiphonaceae; genus Fischerella; species Fischerella sp. The sequence goes on along the minus strand of NZ_JACAEU010000132.1, from coordinate 29,084 downwards.
GCAGAAAACAGCTGCCGTGCTATTTCCAGATGATTGGCATGGGTATAAGCGCCAGGGGTGATGGCGGTGATGCCTGCACCTACTGTTGCGGGTGTATTGGGCATGGCGCGAATGACTGGCAATTGGGGAAAAGCTGCTTCGAGATGAGTTAGAGGTACACCTGCCAACACAGAAACTACTAGCGGCGAATATCCTTTATCGATGACATCTGCTAACTCTTGGGCGATCGCACTGAATACCTGAGGTTTAACCGCCAAACACACCACTTCTGTTGCTTGTTTGAAAACCAGGCAGTTATCAGCTGTCACAGCCACATTGTACTGATGCGCTAGAAAATCCTGACGTGCAGACTGCGGTTCACTAACCATCACTTCTGATGGTTGATAAATTGAACGAGCAATAAGGCGGGATAATAAAGCTTCTCCCATTACCCCGCCACCAATTAAACTAAATTTGATTGTCATTGGTCAATGGTCATTGGTCATTGGTGAGCCAGCGCGGTCTTGGGGGTCTCCCCCATGAGCGACTGGTGAACCCGTAAGGATCATTGGTCATTAGATTTTGAACTAATGACTCATGACTCATGACTAATTCTAGTTCATTGCACCATGCGATTAGGTTCATTTCCCCAAGTCGGATTTGGAGTTGTTGCAGGGCGTGGGGTACGCACTGGTGGTTGAGGTACTTCGTGAAGAACTCCGCCTTGAGTGCTAACTTGCACACAGCTGGGTGTAAACAAAAAGATGCTTTCGCCAATGCGCTCTTGATGTCCATCAAGAGCATAAGTGCCACCCGCAACAAAATCAACCGCTCGCTGCGCTTGATCTGGGTCCATAATCGTCAAATTTAATACAATTGATTTCCGCTCTCGCAATGCTTGAATAGCTTGCGGCATTTCTTCAAATGTACGCGGTTCTAGGACTAAAACTTCTGAAATACCATTAATTGCACCTGGCATACCAATCACATTGCTCATCGTCTTTGAAGAAGCTGTTGCTACATCTGGATTCATTGTAGGCACTGGTTCGCGCCAACGTCGATTTGCAGAGGTAGGTTCTTGTGGGGGTATTGGTTGCTGATTTTGTTCCTGATAAAGATTCTGGTAGCTTTCTGTATCAGGTTCTTCTTCATAGTACTCGTATTCTACTTGCTCATTTAAACCAACAAAATCTCTCAGTTTAGAGAAAATATTGTTCATAGTGTACGCTCCTGGTGCAAATCACCCTTATTGATATGGCAACAATTGATGCAGCCGAGTTACGCCGCTACAGAGGGCGGACAGTTTAGCAATTCTATAGTTGTTTGTAGCATATACTACGGCTTTTGCTGATGAACGGACGCCCCCCAGAACGTCTATGCATAGCTTGCACGCAATAATGAGTCCAGATTATAGCCTAACTATTTTTGTATGCAAAGTTGCCTACACATTATATTTTCTGTGTGTTTGCCTTTGTCAATCCTCAATCCTTTGTACGCTCGCCAACCAGCGTTTTCTAATTTTTTTTACATGCAGGAAAAAAGTAATTTCGTTTGCATACTTTTCTTAACCAAAGTTTATTGGGGATTGGGAATCGGGCCGAAGTGAATTGGGATTTAACGTTATCTTTGCCCTATGCCCCATGCCCCTTGCCACTTGCCCCTTGCCCATCACCTCATGTCCTCCTTTCCTTGTCACTTACTAACCAAGTTTAAATACTCAAAAAAATGTAGAGATGCTTCAAATAGAGCATCTCTACAACGGTCAACAATTATTCTCTGCGATACTGTGCGTTTGTGCGAGGATCTCAAATGTGCGATCGCTTACGGGGTACGCTCTCCAAACAAAATAGTTCCCAAGCGCACCATCGTTGCACCTGCTTGTACTGCCAGTTGGTAATCACTAGACATTCCCATTGACAAATGCCGCACTTGAATGTGAGGCCAGTTTTGTTCGCGGATTTCTTGTGCTAGTTCGTGCGTACGATTAAATACATCAAGGATTTCCGCATCATTCAACCCTAAGGGCGGAATTGTCATCAAACCTTGAATTTGTAAATTTTTGCATTGATTAAGTGTTGGTAGGTCAGCTAAAAGTTGAGGTACACTCCAGCCCGATTTACTGGGATCGGGGAGAATTTTTACTTGCAAGCACACATAAGGACTTACTCCTAATTGTTGTGCCAATTGGTCTAAGCGCTGTGCAAGCTTCAAATTATCTATTGAGTGAATCCACTGAAAGTTTTCTAAGGCCTTTTTGGCTTTATTGCTTTGCAAATGTCCAATAAAGTGCCAAGTAATATCTGATAAGTCTTGTAACTCTGCTTGCTTGCCAATCGCTTCTTGAATGCGATTTTCACCAAAATCCCGAATTCCTGCTGCATAGGCAGCGCGAATCACATCAGTTGGTACTTGCTTAGTGACAGCTATTAACCGAACCGAAGCTGGTAGGTGTGCGCGCACGGTGGCAATACGTTCGCTAATCGAACTGCTCATTGGAATGTGCGTTGGAAAATACTCTGCAATTGATCGTAATCTTGAGCTTGTCCACTGCGACGCAGATTACGCAAGCGATTTTCTAGTAACATTCTCGCCTCAGTACGTCCTATCGGCTGAAACTTGAGACCTTTAGCATCAGTTGTTACCAAAAAAAATAGACGTTGAGCATACAGTGTAGTGAATAATTCTTGGTTTTCATCCACCATACAGATCCTATAAAGCAAACCCCAAGTTGGATGATTTATGTAAGTTTCTGAGCTTTCTGGATTCATTTAATACTTGAAGGTAAGAATAGATAGTATGTTTTCGCAGTTGAATGCCAACATTGGTGAGGGTGATACTTCCATTGAACTGGAATATTTACTCCAAATGCGAAATCAGCCAACTTTTGGCACAATAGCGTTGGTAAAGATGTCGATGTAATTGGCAACAGACAGCGAAAATGGCAGCAGCTAAGGCATATTGCCGTCCTAACTAAATTACAACTGCCATTTGGGGCAACAACAGGGGACATTAAGAGTTAGAGACACAGAAATAGAGTTTCCCCATTCTCCCCTCTTGTTGATTTTATTCTCTCCTTGTTTCCCCTCTACCCATGCTGCCATAATTGCCGCCGTTTGTTGTACAAATTCACAAACAGCTTACCAATAGACTTAGGGCAAGGGTCAAGGGGAAAAAGTACGGGAAAAAATAAAAGAGATAGTAGACTTCTTGCGTAAGAACATCCCTCTTTGCCTATTCCCCATTACCCGTTATCCTTCGGAGGAAACGCCGAGTTCCCCATTCTCAAGATAGATCCTATTTCAGTTCCCAGTTGCATCATTAGATTTCGCTATTACGTCATAAGTCCATAGTTAATACTTAATACTTAATAATCAAGAGCCAACAGTCAAGGTTTGCTGAGTTGGAATAATTTGGTGGGTATTGGTGATTGGGGATTGGGGATTGATGATTGGGGATTGGTGATTGGGGATTGGTGATTGGTGATTGGGGATTGGGAGAAGATTCTTCTTATTTCCTAATACCTAGTCCCCAGTCCCTAGTCCCTAGTCCCTAATCCCCAGTCCCCAGTAGTGCTTTTAGTTGTGCCTGAGCTTTGTGCAGAGATTCATGCCATTCTCGCTCGGGATCGCTGTCTGCCACAATTCCTGCTCCAACTTGTCCCCAGACGGTGTTGAGTGAGGGAGTGGGGGAGTGCAGGAGTGCAGGAGTGCAGGAGTGGGGGAGTTGTTTTAACACTTCCCCCCCTTTCCCTCTCGCTCCTAATCCCCACTCCCTCTCCTTCGGTAGAGAGGGAGCTAATAGCAGGGTGCGAATTAAGATATTTAAGTCTAAGTTACCCCGCCAATCTAAATAGCCGCAGGAACCATAGAACAGGCTACGCCGTACAGGTTCTAGTTCCTCAATGATTTCCATACAACGGACTTTTGGGCAACCTGTGATTGTGCCACCGGGGAACATGGCGCGAATTAAATCAATGGTACTAAGATCGCTTCTTAAGATACCTTTGATATTGCTGACAAGATGCATGACGTGACTATATCGCTCAATCGTCAGCAATTCATCAACTTCCACACTTCCCCATTCACATACACGCCCTAGATCGTTGCGCTCTAAGTCCACGAGCATGATGTGTTCAGCACGTTCTTTGGTGTTGCTAAGTAAATCTGCTGCGAGTTGTTGGTCTTTTTCTGGCGCGATCGCACGCGATCGCGTCCCAGCGATCGGTCTAGTAGAGACGCGAAATTTCGCGTCTCTACATCTTTGTGACTGTACCAATCTTTCTGGCGAACAGCTAATAACTTCTCCCCAAGGTGTTCGGAAATAGCAAGCAAAAGGAGAAGGATTGATCTGCTGCAAAACACGGTAAATTTCCCAACCAGAAGCGGTTGTTTGTGCTTCAAACCGCAGCGAGAGATTGGCCTGAAAAATGTCTCCAGCCTGAATGTATTTTTTTGCAAGGTTGACTGTTGCTTCGTATTCTTCTTGAGAAGTTTGGAAATGGGGAGTAACTGTGATGGGGTGATGGGGTGGTGGGGTGGTGGGGTGGATTTTCTTCATCTCCCCATCTCCCTGTTCGAGTTTCCTCTCTAACTCATCCAACCCACTTGTACTACTGGCAGCTAACCACAAAACTTGTTCCCAGCGATCCAAAACCGCAAAACACTCTGGTTCGTACCAAAAAGCTACTGGAAATGGCAAGGAATCAGATTTTGTGTAAGGTAGCTGTTCAATTTCCCAGGCAATGTCGTAGCCCAACCAACCCAGCCAACCGCCTGTGAAAGGGAGAGAGGAGGAGGGGGTGAGAGGGAGAGGGAGAGTGTTTTCTTTTCTTGCCAGTAACTGTTCAAGAAAGGGAAGAACTTTTCCTAGTGGTGGAGTCCATATTTGGGGGTGTCCATCCACATACCGAGGAGCGCCTGCACAGATAGAATAACGAGCGAGTTGAGAATTATTTGTTGATGCTAGATAGGGGCTTTCTAGTAGAGTAGCAATTGTAGATGTGTGGTTGTAACCAAATAATGCGGCGAAAATATCAGAACCAGTACGCTTTTCTAAAGGGAGCGATCGCCAATACCAACATTGCGTCATATTCTTGCAATTTAAATTAAAAATAACATAGAAAATAATTTATGATTAATATTGCTTTCATTGTTTAGTTTTTGCTAGCAAATTAGTCATTTTAGAAACTAACAAAGTAGTAAATCCCCAAGCAGCATGAAGATTATTTCTACTGAAATTCCTGAGGTTCTCATCATTGAACCTCAAGTCTTCCAAGATGATCGCGGGTTTTTCTTTGAAAGCTACAATTATCAAAAGTTTACTGATATAACTGGTAATTTAATTAACTTTGTTCAAGACAACCATTCTTGCTCCAAACAAAACGTCTTGCGTGGTTTACACTACCAAATTCAACAACCACAAGGCAAGCTAGTCCGAGTCGTGATTGGTAGTATATTTGATGTTGCCGTAGATATTAGAAAAAGTTCCTTAACTTTTGGTAAGTGGATGGGTTGTGAACTCAGCGCCGAAAACAAACGCCAAATTTGGATACCGCCAGGCTTTGCTCATGGCTTTGTTGTCCTTTCAGAATTTGCTGAAGTCCTCTATAAGACTACAGACTATTATGCTCCTCAATATGAACGGTGCATCCTCTGGAATGACCCCAATTTATCGATAGATTGGCATTTGTCTGGACAACCAATCTTATCTGCCAAAGACCAAGCAGGTAAATTTTTTAATGAAGCAGAGCTTTATACTTAACCGTAAAAATAGTCATTCTTTTAGCTTGAGCTTAAAGAGATATAAAATGGGAACACACATGGCATATTGTATCAGAAAAATACAAAATTTTTTCTAAGAAACGTCTTAAAAATCTGAAGAAAAAAGCGCCTTTGTTGTAACAAAGGCGATCGCTAAACGCTGATGCCCAGAAGGTAAATTAAATACCAAAAAACGCCAAACTAATGATATGGTTTTCATAAAGCCTCTTGGAGGTGCAAAAATCCACAAGCACAAGTAGGCTAATGAGTAAATCAATTCTGCTAATCGGCAGTAACGGTCAAGTAGGCAAAGAATTACAACAAAACCTCATCACCTATGGAAAAGTCATCACTCTTGCACGCCCCACCATAGATCTTGCCCAACCCGATACTCTCCGCAGCGCGATTAGAGAAAACAAACCCCAAGTCATCATCAACGCCGCTGCTTATACCGCTGTTGACAAAGCTGAAAGTGAACCGGAATTGGCAAAAGCCATTAACGCGACAGCACCTGAAATCCTCGCTGAAGAAGCTAAAAAACAGCAAGCTTTCCTAATTCACATATCTACTGATTACGTTTTTGATGGCAATAGCTGTCATCCCTATCAGGAAACCGACGCGACTAATCCCTTAAGTGTTTACGGTCAAACTAAACTGGCAGGAGAAGAGGCTATTCGCCAGACATACGCTCATCACCTTATTCTTCGCACAGCTTGGGTATATGGGACTTTTGGCAAAAGTAACTTTGTCAAAACTATGCTGCGGCTAGGAGGAGAAAGAGAAGAAATTCGTGTAGTCACCGATCAAATTGGTAGTCCAACTTGGGCAAGAGACATAGCAGCAACCATCGCCCAATTAATACCCCTATTGAGTTCAGAAATTGCTGGAACCTATCACTACACTAATAGCGGTGTAGCTAGCTGGTACGACTTTGCCATTGCCATTTTTGAAGAAGCCCAACAGCTAGGCTACCCTGTGAAAGTGGAACGAATTATTCCTATCACTACCTCTGAATATCCTACACCCGCTCGCCGCCCTAGTTACTCTGTTCTTGTTTGTGCCAAAATAGCGGCGGTTCTGGGAAATCATGCGCCCCATTGGCGAGAAAGACTCAGAAGAATGTTGAGAGAGTTAGTAGTTAGTGGTTAGTAGTTAGTAGTTAGTAGTTAGTTGGTTATTGACCACTATCTACTAAGCTGATGTGCATTTAAGTTGCATAATCAGGGCGGGCGAGACGCCCACCCCACAAGAGTTTGATTTTTTTGAGAATGCAAATTAAATGCCTTTTAGCTTATCTACTATCCACCACCCACTATCCACTAACCACTATCCACTAACCACTATCCACTAACCACCAACCAAGTTTATGAAAGCACTGATCCTTTCTGGCGGTAAAGGCACTCGTCTGCGCCCTCTCACCTACACGGGGGCAAAACAACTTGTACCTGTTGCCAATAAACCTATTTTGTGGTATGGCATTGAAGAGATGGTTGCCGCTGGGATTACTGATATTGGTATTATTATTAGTCCGGAAACAGGGTCAGAAGTAAAAGCTAAAACAGGAAATGGCGATCGCTTTGGGGCAAAAATTACATATATATTGCAAGATCAACCAGCAGGACTTGCCCACGCCGTGAAAGTTGCCCTTCCCTTCCTTGGCGATTCGCCTTTTGTAATGTACTTGGGCGATAACCTCATTCAACAAGGTGACTTAAGTTATTTTCTCAAAAAATTTACTGCTCAACAGCAAGATGCCCTGATTCTTTTGCGTCAAGTTAGCAATCCTAGTGCTTTTGGTGTGGCTAAGGTAGATGAGACAGGGCGAGTATTGCAGTTAATCGAAAAACCCAAACAACCGCCTTCTAATTTGGCATTGGTAGGAGTTTATTTCTTTTCTCATATTATTCATGATGCGATCGCCTGTATCCAACCTTCTCTTCGGGGTGAGTTGGAAATCACCGATGCTATTCAATGCCTTATAGATCAACAAAAGCAAGTTTTAGCCTGCCAACTAGAAGGGTGGTGGCTAGATACTGGTAAAAAAGATGACTTATTAGAAGCGAACCGTCTCATTCTTGATACTTACTTAAACACAGAAATTTTAGGAGAAATTGATGCTCAAAGTCAGGTAATTGGGCGAGTCCAGATTGGGGCTGGATCTAAAGTAGTTAACTGTACTGTTCGCGGGCCAATTGTAATTGGTAGCAATTGTTATTTAGAAAACTGCTTCATCGGCCCTTACACTAGCATTGCCAATAATACCAGGCTCATCGACACTGATATAGAACATAGTGTGGTTTTAGAAGGTGCTAGAATAGCTGGAATTCATCAACGTATTATTGATAGCGTGATTGGACAAAGAGCGCAATTGACAGTTGCCCCCCGCCGTCCTAAAGCTTTGCGATTTATGATTGGTGATGACTGTCAAATTGAACTGACGTGATTTACTTTTTAACAGTTAACTATTATTCAACTAATCTTGTTGCTAAATTAATTTCTTCTCTACCAAATAGCAAAAATCCAGATTACAAAATAGTTATCATCAATAACTCTCCTGATGATGATTCTATTTATCAACTCAAAAATGAATCTGTACTTATTCTTAACGCTACTAGTAATTTAGGTTTTGGTAGCGCCTGCAATTTAGGACTAAAATTTATTTATGCAGAAGATCCACAAGCAATTGTCTGGATAATTAATCCAGATGCTTATTTATTAGAAAATACATTAGATAAAGTTCAACCATTTTTTGATTCGCATCCTGAAATTTCGATTCTCGGTACAATTGTTCATACTCCTGTGGGTGAAGTTTGGTTTGCAGGTGGTCGCTTTATTGACAATACAGGGGCGATTTTGACTCAAGATTTGTTAACAAATACAAATACAGATTATGTTTTATGTGATTGGATTACAGGCTGTAGTCTGATAATTAATCTCAGCAATTTTCATGAATGTCCTTTGTTCGATTCTGCTTATTTTCTTTACTATGAAGATTTTGATTTTTGTCAAAGATATGCTCAGCAAGGACATTTAATAGCTGTTACCAAGCAGTTTGGTGTTTTACATCAGCCTTCTTCAATTACTAATAAGTATGTTTTCATAAAAATTAAACACAGTACCTATAGTTATTTATTAACTTTAGAGAGGTACACAAGTAAATTGGTTTTTAGCTTGAGATTAACTCGGCTGATTTGCCACGCCTTTGTCTTGATGTTTATTAAACCTCAGTTTGGATTGGGAAAATTTTACGGCGTGTTTATGTATTGGCGAAGATAAGCTAATGACACTTTTTTAAAGTATATTGCTCCCGCAAAAGTTGGTATTTTATGTATGTACAACCACAGACGCACAATCAATAAAAGTTTTTCCTCTACCTTCCCCCCTCTTGTAGGGGGGAATGAGGGGGGTGTACACAAATAAATTCCAGAGTATGTAAATGAGCAAATTATTAATTAACTTATCGGTTATATTTTCGCAACCTACGGGTATAAGTAACTATGCTAAGAATCTTTTCCCTTATTTAAAATCTTTTAACCCTACTCTCTTAACTGCCGTAAATTACCCAGAATTTCACTGTTATTCAATTCCAGATCATCTTACTCCCGCTCATGGTACAAAAGGCCATTTTGACCGCTTAGTGTGGACGCAGTTTCAATTGCCACAAATCTATCAAAAGCTAAAATCTCACCTCATTTTTTCTCCACTCCCGGAAGCACCTTTATATTCTAATTGCTGTTTTATCGTGATGGTTCACGATGTCATTCCGTTACGGTTTCCTAAGCGCTTTTCACCCCTTACACCCTACTTTCGCCACTATATTCCCCAAGTTCTCCGGCAAGCGCAACACATTATCTGTAACTCCCAGGCTACGGCGAGAGACATCGTTGACTTTTATGGCATTCGTGCTAACAAAATAACGCCAATACCCTTGGCGCATGATGCGAATCATTTTAGACCTGTTCAGATCCCCACAACCCCCCTTGAAAAGGGGGACTATATTCCCGCCTTTTTACAAGCAGATGAAAATTATTGTCCCTATTTTCTCTATATTGGCAGACACGATCCCTATAAGAATTTACACAGACTCCTTGCTGCTTTTGCAGGGCTACCGAATTATCGCGATTACGAACTGTGGTTAACGGGATCGCCAGACAAACGCTACACTCCTCTTTTACAAGCGCAAGCAGAGGAACTGGGTATAGCAAAGCAGATAAGATTCCTAAACTACGTTCCCGATCGCGAATTGCCAACGATTATAAATGGTGCGATCGCTCTCGTTTTCCCCAGTCTTTGGGAAGGTTTTGGTTTCCCTGTTCTAGAAGCAATGGCTTGCGGTACTCCCGTCATCACTTCCAACCTCTCCTCTTTACCAGAGGTTGCTGGCGATGCTGCTATTCTCATCAATCCCTATGACTATAGAGAAATTACAGAGGCGATGTCTAAAATTGCTACTGATAATCAACTACGCGATCGCCTTTCCGCCGCAGGGATCAGCAGGGCAAACCAATTTAGTTGGCAAAAAACAGGACTAGCAACGGCGGAAGTATTAAAGCAATTTCTTTGAACACAAGAGATCGGTTAGTAGTTGGTAGTTAGTAGTTGGTAGTTAGTAGTTGGTAGTTAGTAGTTGGTAGTTAGTAGTAGCCCTTTGGTGGTGCAATCCTAAACAATAAATTTTCTTCGTGTCTTGGTGTCTTGGTGGTGAAAAATAAATTTTATTTAACCACCAAGACACTAAGACACCAAGTCGAATCAGGAAAAACAGGCAATGAAAGCAGATTTTTCACCCACCTTGAGAGGGCTGGTAGTTAGTAGTTTCCCACTAACTACTAGCCACTAACCACTAACCATTTTTATGGCGTTCCTACTGCCCCAGAGTAAATTAAACCCCGTTGCATATCCATTGTCAGAATAGCCCCGTCGCGAATCACCTCCGTTGCCTTCTTGACGCCGACAATCACAGGTACACCGAGACGCAAGCCAATAACTGCTGCATGACAGGTGAGACTATCTTCTTCAGTAATAATACCGCCTGCTTTGCGAATTGCCTCGACAAAATCGGCGTTGGTACGAGGCGCAACCAAAATATCCCCAGGATTAAAGTTACTTGTATCCATGCCAGTGTAAGCTACTCGGGCGCGACCGCTGACCGAACCTTGTCCAAGTCCAATTCCCTGACCTAAAACGGCAGTTACAACCTCTACCTTAATCAAATCAGTTGACCCAGAAACGCCTTGGAGTGTACCAGCAGTCATCACCACCAAATTTCCCTCAAAGACCAGCTTGTTTTCCAAAGCAACGTTAATAGCTGCTTGGAAAGTCTGACCGGCGGAAGGCAGTTCTAATACTAACAGTGGTTTGACGCCCCACACCATTTGCAGTTGCCTTGCTACATTCACATGGGGCGTTACAGCCAAAATCCTTGTGCGGGGACGGAATTTAGAAACGTTGCGAGCGGTGGCTCCGGTTTGCGTTAAGCTCATAATTGCCGCAGCCCCTAGCTGTTCAGCGATTTGCCCCACTGCTTGGCTAATGGCGTTGGGAATGGAATGTTTCCTATCTCTGACCTGACTGGCGTTGGTATTTTGTGCCGCTTCTTGCTCGATTCTTTCGGCAATGCGTGCCATCGTTGCTACTGCTTCTACTGGGTATTTACCGACGGCGGTTTCATTGGAAAGCATTACCGCATCTGTACCATCTAAAATCGCATTTGCCACATCCGATACTTCCGCACGAGTCGGACGAGGGTTACTAACCATACTGTCTAACATTTGGGTGGCGGTGATGATGGGAATCCCCAAGCGATTGGCAGTGGCTATTAGCCGTTTTTGCAGCATGGGTACATCTTCTGCTGGCAATTCTACGCCCAAGTCACCCCTAGCAACCATCACACCATCACACAAAGCCAAAATCGCTTCCATCTGTTCAATGGCTTCGTGTTTTTCTATTTTGGCAATCACTGGCACTTGCTTACCCGTGCTGGAAATTAGTTCTTTAATTTCCATCACATCCTGCGGGTTGCGAACAAAGGAAAGCGCTACCCAGTCAACACCTTGATCTAGACCGAACATCAGATCTTCGCGGTCTTTGTCGGTCATGGCTTTAACGGAAAGGTATACTCCAGGAAAGTTAACGCCTTTGTTATTGGAGAGGGTTCCACCGACGGTGACACGACAGTGCAGATCGCCTTTTGTGCGGTTAATATCTTCTACCTGCATTTCGACTCGGCCATCATCAAGGAGGATTCTTGCGCCGATGGGAACTTCCTCTGCTAAATATTCATAAGTGACGCAGCTAATTTCTTGGCAACCAACAACAGGGCGATTTGTCAAGGTGAAGCGATCGCCTTTTGCCACTACTATCGATCCATTTTCAAATTTCCCCAAGCGAATTTTTGGTCCTTGTAAGTCTTGGAGAATACCAACAGGTTGATTCAACTCAAAAGCTGTCTGCCGAATTAAGCGAATATTGCGCTGATGGTCGGCATGAGAACCGTGGGAAAAGTTCAGTCGCAGCGTTGTTGCACCAGCTTCAATAATAGCTTTAAGCATTTCCGGGCTGCTGGTAGCAGGGCCAATCGTGGCGACAATTTTTGTTCGGCGTACAGAGTCTTTTAATTGCATAGAGGCTGAATCTAAGGGGCTACTCAGGGAATTATGATGTAGCGGGAGGGATAAATGCTTAGAGTCTCGTCTGGCATCATACCGTTATTTTGCACCTGATATGCGAATATATCGATAAATCTTGCTACACAAAACTTTAAAACCTTATTATTTTTCAGAGCGGAATTTAGTGTCGTTAATTTGCCGCTTCTATATACCAAATGGATAAACCCCAAGAAACCCTGTTGCTTGTCTGTCATTATAGGCTGGTTGAGTTCGTCAGCCACAAGGTTGTACAGCTTGGCTTTGCTATGGCAATTTTGGGGGAATTCCATACCCGCAAATGCGTGGCTCTTGACCAAGTCCCAATTGCCAAGGAGGATAGCTATGTAGGTAAATCTAAGCATGGGCTAATCAGAACTGCTCTTGGGTAGCCTGTCAATGCTATTAGCAACGTTTTCCTGAATTTTGACTTCATTTGTAGTCTCTCAGGAAAGCTGCTAATCTCCGAGACTGCCCTCTAACTTAATTAGTGCAGCGTGCTGGAAATAACTAACCAGTGAAACAAAGTAACAATGCTTAATTTACAAGCTTTCTTACCTTTTCATAGCTGCCTTCTTGTACTAACAAAATTTTGATTTTACTAAGGAGTTCACAATGCTGACGTCGGAGGCAAAGAAGCCACTGACAGTCCCCCAAAAACTGACAGTTCCTCCCAAAGAATTATTGGCGTCTCCCGGTGGTTTTAATCCAACACTGCTAATGTTTTTAGCAGCTGTGGCGATCGTTGTGGTATCTTGCTTTGGCTACTGGGTTTGGCATTGGCCGCATTGGATATCCTTTGTGATGAATATTGTCGCCCTACATATTTCTGGGACGGTAATTCATGATGCCTGCCACCAGTCTGCTCATCGTAATAAGATCGTTAACGCGATGCTAGGGCATGGTAGCGCTTTGATGCTGGCTTTTGCTTTTCCAGTGTTTACGCGGGTGCATTTGCAACATCACGCTCATGTCAATGACCCAAAAAATGACCCAGATCATTTTGTTTCTACGGGTGGGCCCTTGTGGTTAATAGCAGTGCGTTTTTTCTATCACGAGGTGTTTTTCTTTAAACGTCGTCTCTGGCGTAAGTATGAACTTCTAGAATGGTTTTTCAGCCGTTTGTTTGTAGTGGCAATTGTTTTGCTCTCTGTTCAATTCCACTTTTTGGGTTATATTTTGAATTTTTGGTTCGTACCTTCTGGCATAGTTGGATTAGCATTGGGACTATTTTTTGATTATTTGCCCCATCGTCCTTTTGTTGAGCGCGATCGCTGGAAAAATGCTCGCGTTTATGCCAACCCAATTCTCAATATCCTGATTCTGGGACAGAATTACCACTTAATTCATCATTTGTGGCCTTCTATTCCCTGGTACAATTACCAGCCTACATACTATCTCATGAAACCTCTGTTAGATCAAAAAGATTGTCACCAATCTTTAGGATTGCTACAAAAAAAAGACTTTTTCGATTTCCTTTACGACATCTTTTTAGGAATTCGTTTTCATCGTCAAAAACCAACGGAAAAATAGCAAAACAGGCAAGACAAGCTAATGGCTAATCTATTGATTAGCAATCAAGCAATTAGCCATTAGCAGCCTCTAGACTGACTATATATACATGCAGTCGTAATTATTAAGTCGTTGGGCAAAATTAAATTCATTCGTGGAGATAAGGAACGCTTAACAGGAAAAAAAGGTGTGTAATTAATTGTGTTTGAGTACATAATTCAAGCTTTAATTTCCGCATAAGCATTGGAACAGAAAATGGCGTGCTAGGTTAGTAGTACAAGAGTACGCTAATTAATCAGGTGGACGACATAATGGTTATCCAAAATCAAATCCGCCGTTTATTGAGCATACACAAGAGTATCAAGTGTGTAAGCGAAAAAACAGCCCATGCTTGGTGGAATAATGTAAGTCTAGCCATCACACTATTGTGTTTTCTTCCGGTTGGAACTGCCACCGCAGTTACCAAAACCAAAGTAATGTCCTTAGGAGATTCTCTATGTGAAGGCAATATTGCTGTTCTGCGGAGTGCGGTGGCACAAACCAAACTTGGGTCTACCATAGACTGGGTGGGAACTAAAAAAGACGGCGCATATCAAGACCCCGATCATGAGTGTCATGGTGGTTGGTCGGCGGCGCAGGTGTTGCAAAAACCGAAATCAAATGTTCGTCTCCCGTCATGGGAAGGAAAACCAGGAAGCATTCGGGACTGGGTTCAAGCGACCAAGCCTGATGTGGTGCTGATCATGCTTGGCACAAATGATTTCTTTGGTAGTGATGTACGAGGCGATAACACCTCAGAATTTCTTACACAATCCCTTCAAGGAATTATCGATGATATCTTGTTATTACGTCCCAAAGCCAGAGTTGTGGTCGCCTCAATTCCTCCGTTTAAATGGGATATTCGCGATGGTGTTGATACTAGTCAAACGAGAACTACAGCCAACGCATTTGTGAAGCAGCATGTCAAGCAGCTGTCTGCACAGGGCAAGCGCGTCTACTTCCTAGATATGAACGGTGCAATACTTGCTCGATTGAAACAGGGCGATATTTTTAGTAGCGACGGTCTCCACTTTAACGATTCGGGCAATAAGTTCATAGCACAGGAGTGGATACATGCTCTTAAAACGGTACTTCAAGGTAGATCAACACCCATTATTCCGACAACTTCTAAAAACGACTAACATCAACAAGCGCGTCATTTTTTTTCCTGTGCTATGAAAACGCCTGAATGCCCAATATTTCGAGTACTTCGTTAGTTAGACTCTCTATTTCCAAGGTAGCAGCTGATGCCTTAGTGCCGAAATTTTGAGCGATCGCGTTGGTATATTTGTGCATCTGGTTTGGTTATAAAGGTTGGGATAAACTCCAATCAGGACGCAGATTTTGAGCATGACGCAAATAGGTATGGTAGACTGAAGCGGAAACTGGGAAATAGGCGTGAATTAAAAATCGGATGCAGCGCTCTAAACTACCCTCAACATACATTTGCTGTACATCCAACATAGCGACATTATCCCAGTAAGGACGTTGGCGAGCGATCGCAGCAGGAAAAATCGCATCTAAATCGCGTGTCACCGTAAAGGTAACACTAATAATATCCGATGGATGCAGGTGATTTCGTTTTTCCAACTCATCTAATAATTCCATTACTGCTTCTCGCATTGCTTCCACCGTATTTTCAGTAACGGTAGTTGCGCCGCGAATAGACCGCATTCGCCACTCCACCAATTTATCCTCCTTAAGTTACTCAAGAGTCAAGAGTCAAGAGTCAAGAGTCAAGAGTCAAACAATTTGTACTATGGACTATGGACTATGGACTTTTGACTTTTGACCATTTATGGTCGATACAACCACAAAGGCAAACCACTAGTAGACATTTCAAACTCTAGCCAGTCAATTCCAGAAGCCAATCCGGATGAAACCTGACGAGTCCCTGGCAATAAACGACTCAACAAAGGTTTGCGTTCTTCCAGCGTAAAGACGGGTGTTTTTTCTGGGTCAAGACCAACAAGTTCTGCTGCCCAACGACGGGCATCTTCCTCTGTTCCTAACCTGTCTACAATACCCAATTCTAAGGCTTGCTGACCAGTAAATATACGACCGTCAGCGAAACTTCTGACAGTGTCTACCCCTAAATTTCGTGCCTCAGCTACCGTTTGCACGAACTGTTGGTAACTAGTGTCAATCAATTCTTGCAAAATATTTTGTTCGGGTTCAGTCAATTCCCGGTCAAATGCCAAAATATCTTTGTAGGGGCCAGATTTAATGACCTTAAAAGAAACCCCTATTTTGTGCAGCAAGCGTTCCAAGTTGTTACCACGCAAAATCACACCAATACTACCTGTAATGGTACCTGGGTTAGCCATGATGTGTTCAGCACCCATACCAATGTAGACACCGCCAGAAGCAGAAATATTGCCAAAGCTGGCTATAATTTTTACTTTTTCACGCAAACGCTTCAAGGCGCTGTAGATCTCTTGAGAATCGCCTACCGTGCCACCAGGGCTATCAATACGTAGCAGTAAAGCTGGAAATTTCTTCTCTTCTACGGTTTCTAGGGCTTCTAAAACTCTTTTACGAGTTGCACTGGCGATCGCACCAGTAATTTCTATTCGAGCAATTTGTTTGCGAAACCTAGGCTTAAAAGGCCAAATCATGAGCAGTCAAAAAAACCTCTAAATTGTATATACAATTATATTCTTTGTACGCTATTACTCTTGCCTACTCATCAACTTGCTTTACACTAGCCCAGAACGAGAAGTAGTAAAAAATTTAGTTTTCTTGTTGAGGCGGATGAAGAGAGTGGGGATGGGGAGATGGGGGGAGAGTTTGATGCTTGATCCCTAATTTCCAAAAATACAAATTACCAGCACAATAGCTTAACTGTTAGGTACGAAAGTTTTCGGCGATTAAACTTGTCGTTATAGCCAAAGTATAGAAGGTTGTTTCTGTCGAACAAAGTTTTCGTTTAAAAGTTAACGGGACAAAATTTTGGACTACTGACTATTAATTATTAATTATTGACTAAAATTAAATAATTTTAAAATCTAAATTTATTAATAATAATTAACCTAAGAATAATCCTACTCTAGCTCATCGCTGCTTTTTCCTATTGCAGGGAATAAGCTCCTTAAAAATTATGCCCAAAACATAAACTTAAACCGAGTGGTCAGTTCTGGGTAATTACCGTAGAATTTGACACCTGTAGTAGGCATAAGTATCAAACAGCGCTCCTACAAAGCTACAGGTCAAACTAATGACGATTAATCCTCTTAGGGCAGTGCCACTACCAAAGATGACGAGAAACTGCAATATATGAGTGGCGATCGCTTCTGTTATCCCTTGTAAACCAGGAATATAACCGATTAGCGATACAATCAGTAGTATGGCACCGACGAGGAACATAGGTGCGACAAAACTAAAAATTATCGTTAGCAGTAGCGAACGGAGAAAGTTAATCCAAATCGTCATGAAAATCTGGCTCCCTGATTTAAGAGGACAATAGCCGTTTCCCTGAGTCGTCATTTTCTACAATTTCTACAATAAGTGCGATCGCTCCACAGTGGGCAAGATTTCAACATTCTTAAGTTTTTATTAAAATACCTACATACAATTTTCTCAGAGTATTGTCAAACCCAAAAAGCCACTCACTCCAGATAAATCCAGAAATATCAAGCTTTACGCTGATAATTATAAGTCTGCCTATAGTCAAAATGCGGCTGATTGCAGTGTTAATTTCTGAGATGAGATTTAAACTTAGTTAACCAAAAAGGGGAGAGTGGAAGAGTGGGGGAGGGGGAGAGTGGAAGAGTGGGAGAGGGGGAGAAATAACTACTAACTACTAACCACTAACTCTTGACTAATGACTAATGACTAATGACTAATGACTAATATTCGCTATTCTAAATGCAGTTACCGAGTTAGCTAGTGAACATTGAGCGAGACTACATCCAAATCTAGTTTGGGAACATGGGGTCAGCGGTTGCTGGCAGCGATTTTTCTGGGTGGACAAGTAATCGTCCACCTCCTCAAGGGCAAAATCCATCGGCGCAATACTCTCGAACAAATGGCGGTAGTTGGGCCGGATTCGCTGTTTATTGCCCTATTGACGGCTGTTTTTGTAGGTGCGGTATTTACCATTCAGGTAGCGCGGGAGTTTATCACCTTTGGTGCAGGAAACCTTGTTGGTGGAGTGCTGGCGGTGGCACTCACACGAGAACTTGCCCCTGTTCTTACCGCTGTGGTTTTGGCAGGACGGGTTGGTTCGGCATTTGCAGCAGAAATTGGCACAATGCGGGTGACAGAACAAATTGATGCCATGTTGATGTTAAAAACCGATCCGATTGATTATTTAGTTATTCCCCGCGTGCTGGCTTGCCTTTTAATGATGCCAATTTTAACCCTTCTGTCTTTGGTGACAGGGATGCTGGGAGGGTTGATAATTGCAATGAATATATACAATCTGTCTGATACGCAGTTTCTAGACTCAGCCCGTAACTTTCTTGGCAGTTGGGATATTATTAGCGCCATTATTAAGGCGTGTTGCTTTGGAGTTTTGATAGCCGTAATTGGTTGCAACTGGGGCTTGACAACAACAGGAGGAGCCAAAGGTGTGGGACAATCAACCACAACTGCTGTTGTTACCGCCTTGTTGATTATCTTTATTAGCAATTTCTTTCTTTCTTGGTTAATGTTTCAAGGAACTGGCAGTGCGTTATTACAAGGGTTTTAAAAGTAGTTAGTAGTTAGTAGTTGGTAGTTAGTGGTAAACAACTAACCACTAACTACTAACCACTAACTCTTAAAATAAGAATAATGTCCACTAACCAAACAGGATTTGAGACTGTGACTACTTCGCAAGCGCCATTATCAGCATCTACTGTGGAACTCAAGCCCAGTTACAACATACCTGTGGTGTTAGTGATTGGGGCGATTCCATTGCTGTTGGTGCAACCTTGGATAGGTGGCGCGATCGCACTATTTGGGTTGTTTCTCATGTTTCAGGCAGTAACACTGCGTTTGCAATTTACTGCTACTGATTTAGATATTTACAGGGGCGAAAAATTAATTAGGCGCTTTCCTTACCGAGAATGGCAAAACTGGCGTATATTCTGGGACAGGGTTCCGATACTGTTTTATTTTAAAGAAGTTAAAAGCATTCACTTTTTGCCAATCATATTTGATCCTAACACCCTTAAAATTTGCTTAGAACAACGCTGTCCGCGCATTTAGTAATTAGAAAACCAGACGCCTTGCGTCTGGTTTTGGGCAGAGCATGCTGAGTATTTATGTTGTAAACTCAGGATTCGAGACTTTTAAAGCTCGTAAATTGTATATTGCTTAAAGCTTTTTAATTGTGTCATCGGAATTAGATTATCGTTTATGAATCCAGAGGAATATCAAACTCCACAACCAACAGATGAATCTTTAGAACCAACAAAAGCAGAAAGTTCTACAAATGAGCAAACGGAAAATTCATCTGTTGAATCTGTGGTGGAAGCCACAACGCAAAATTCTATAGTAGATGCACAATCTGCTTTGCCCATTACTAGTGCAGAAGCTACAAGTCCTGTAGATGAGTTTGTGGCGCAGCTAGATGAAGAAACACCTGCACAAGGGTCACAAATAGAACCAAAATTTGAAGAAAATCAACAAGAAGCGCAAGCAACGCAACGACTTGCCGAATTGAAACAACAAGAACAAGACCTCAAAGCAGAAATTGCTAATTTGCAAGCTTCTTATAAAATCCTTCAGGGGCAAATAAATGAAACGCAAATAGCGATGGGGAAACTTGTACAAGAGTCGCTTTCGCAATTAGAACAACGGAAACAATCGTTGCAACTTTCTATAGAACAATTGGAACGGCGTCAAGAACGCATTCGCAACGAGATGCGAACGACGTTTGCAGGTGCTTCTCAAGACTTAGCCATTCGAGTGCAAGGTTTTAAGGATTATCTCACAGGTAGCTTACAGGATTTGGCGGCAGCGGCAGAACAATTGCAGTTGGTATCTAAACCGAAACCAGAACCAGAAAAATCAGTAATCAAAGAAGTAAAACCCGCTGAACCTCTGCCAGGAACACCACAATTTGCTCAACAGCAGTTCCAAGACACTACAAAGCAAATTCGTCGCCTGATTGACCAGTACCGTAATAAACCAGATTACTACGGGCCACCGTGGCAGCTGCGCCGTACCTTTGAACCAGTCCACGCTGAACGAGTTTCCAACTGGTTCTTCAACCAAGGTGGACGCGGTGCTTTGCGAACTATGGGTAGTAGGTTGCAAAATATACTTATAGCTTCAGCAATTATCTCTATACTAAATCATTTGTATGGCGATCGCGTCCGTACTTTGGTTTTAGCCAATACACCAGAACGTTTGGGTGAATGGCGACGCGGCTTGCAGGACTGCTTGGGAATTGGTCGTCCAGATTTTGGGCCGGATCGGGGAGTAGTATTATTTGAAGCACCAGAAGCAGTGGCACTAAAAGCCGAACGCTTGGAAAAATCTAATCAACTCCCTTTGATTATCATTGATGATTCTGAAGAGTTAATTAGTTTGGCACTGTTACAATTTCCCTTGTGGTTAGCCTTTGCCCCTGACCCCAAAATGATGAGAAGTTATGAAGATGATTTTTAAGGGTTAATAGTTAGTGGTTAGTAGTTAGGGGTAATTTTTGACAACCAACAACTAACAACTAACAACCAACAACCATCAACCAACAATCAACAATTCAAAATATGACTATTTGGTTAAGTTTGTGTGGGGCTATTCTGCTTGTAGCTTATTTACTGGGTTCGGTTCCCACCGGTTACACATTAGTGAAACTGTTGAAAGGCATTGATATTCGTGAAATTGGTTCTGGTTCAACAGGGGCAACCAATGTGTTAAGAACATTGGGTAAAGGGCCTGGGGCGTTTGTTTTATGCATTGATTGCCTTAAGGGAGTATTAGCAATCTTCCTTGTTTACTGGGTATTCAACTTTGCTCAAAGTCAAAATTTGATTCCCCCGAATGTAAATGCCGAAGTCTGGCAATCCTGGATGGTAACTTTAGCCGGGTTCGCAGCAGTACTTGGACACAGTAAATCAATTTTTTTAGGATTTACAGGTGGTAAGTCGGTTGCTACGAGTTTGGGGATTTTGTTGGCGATGAATTGGCAAGTAGCTTTGGCAACAGCAGGAGTGTTTGCTATCGTTGTAGCGATATCGCGGATTGTTTCTTTGAGTTCGATTTTTGGTGCGATCGCTGTTTCGATTTTCATGGTAATTTTGCATCAACCGCTACCTTATATATTATTTGGCGTTGCGGCTGGTTTGTACGTTATTTTGCGGCATCGTAGTAATATTGAGCGGTTAATAGCGGGTACTGAACCAAAATTAGGACAGAAAGTACAGACAGAAACTGAAGAAAGTGCAAGTCCGGCTAGTTAAATGAATAGAAATAATTTGATGTAACCCCATTTCTAACCCCACCCCTAACCCCTCCCCGCAAGCGCGGAGGGGAAAATGTGTTTGGCGATATTAGCAAATTTGTACAATATTTTTATCAGCCACTGGTGACTTCTCATGGTTAAGGCAAACATCGGAAACAAACTCACTCTCGAAGAATTTCTGACGCTGTCAGAAGGAGATGTAAACTATGAGTTTATCGATGGTTATGCAGTACCTAAGGTGTCTCCCAAATATTTTCATTCGACCTTACAGACAGCTTTATTAATCCTCATACGTGCATGGTGCAAAGGTAAAGGTAGAGTCGGTTCAGAATGGGCAATTATCTTAAAGCGTAAAGGTCAAGATTGGGCACCTGTACCGGATTTAACTTACATTTCCTACGAACGTCTACCCAAAAGCTGGAGGCGAAATGAAGCTTGTCCTGTTCCTCCAGAATTGGTAATTGAAATTATCTCTCCAGACCAAACATTCAAGGAATTTGAAGACAAAGCGAAGGATTATTTTGCTGCTGGTGTGTCGCGAGTTTGGGTTGTAGATCCGGAAGCGATGAGTATTAAGGTATTTTTTTCGGTGGAATCAAGTCAAGTTTATACAGATAATATGCTGATAGTGGATGAGTTACTTCCAGGTTTGGAATTAACAGTTAGGCAGGTTTTTGAAGAGGCAGAATTACTGTAATTCGCCTTTGGAAAATATTAATGTCAAGCATATTTTTTATTGCCCCTTCTATAATTTTTACGCATGAAAACTCAATCCCCAATCCCTAATCTCCAATCCCTTTTACCCTAATTCAACTGCTCCCAAGGCTCGAAGGTTGGCTCTTTGGTCTTCCGTCAAGCCAATAACACCAGTGATGTTCATCCCCTCATAAGGTTTAGGAATCTTCAAAGATAAAGGTGGTTTCAATTCATCATTGTGCATATTTCTTAGCCGAATCATCCCATCATGAATACCAGTGGCAATTAACTGTCTATCGGGACTAAAGGCCACTGATAAGACCTCATCAGCATCTTCCTGAAAGGATTTAATGAGTTTATCTTCATGAATATTCCATAAATGTACAGATCCATCTTGAGAGCCACTGATGAGCGTATGTCCATCAAGACTAAAAATAACTGAATGTACCCAATTGTTATGTTCCGTTATAGTTTTGATGCACTCACCTTTTGACATTTCCCAGATCTTGACAGTGCAATCGTTACTACCACTGGCCACTATCTGGCCATCCGGACTAAAGGCGATCGACCTGACTAAGTTCTCATGACCGTGCAATATCTTGATGGTGTCGCCTGTCTGAACATCCCATATCCTGATCGTGTGGTCATCACTACCGCTAGCAAGTAACTGTCCATCGGGACTAAAAATAACTGTTCGTACCCAATTCCCATGACCACGTAATATTTTCGGAGGTGTACCTCTATGAATATCCCAAATTCTGACAGTGTTGTCATCGCTACCACTGGCAAGTAGCTGACTATCTGGACTAAATGCAACCGATCTAACCCAGTGATCGTGATCTTTAAGAACTCGGAGGCATTGTTTACCCTTACTGTGCTTAAGTTCCCAGATTCTGATCGTGTGATCGTCGCTACCGCTAGCAAGCAGCCGACCGTCTGGACTGAATGCCACAGACCAAATGCGACTGGTATGTCCTCTGAGAGTAATTGCAATCTTGCCAGTATGGATATTCCAGATCCTGACAATCTTGTCTTCACTACCACTGGCAAGGTATTTACTGTTGGGACTGAAAGCAACTGACAAAATCCAATTAGAGTATCCCCTCACCGTACTCAGACATTGACCAGTTTGAGCATCCCAGGTTCTCACAGTTTGGTCATCGCTGCCACTGGCAATTTGCTTTCCATTCAAGCTAAAGGCAACTGACCAAACTCGATTATCATGACCATATAAAATGTTGCGGCATTGACCTGTTTGAACATCCCAAATTCTGACGGTGTTGTCATCGCTACCACTAACTATTTTTTGCCCATCGGGACTAAAAGCCACCGATCTCACCCAATTTTCATGACCGAGAAATTTTGTACGACATTTCGTTGTCCGAATATCCCAGATTCTGACAGTGTTATCATCGCCACCACTAACAATTTGCCGTCCATTGGGACTAAAGGCTACTGACCTCACCCAGTTCTCATGTCCTGTTAGGGTCTTGAGGCATTTACCTGTGTTCACATCCCAAAGTTTGATGGTTTTATCCTCACCAGCACTGGCAAGTAATCTACCAACAGGACTAAAGGCTACTGACCAAATCTTACCAACATGTCCTGTTAAGGTCTTTAAATACTCACCACTATTAACATTCCATATTTTGACGGTTCCATCTTCACTAGCACTAGCAAGTAGCTTGCCATCATAACTAAAGGTGACTGAACGTACGCAACTAGTATGTCCTTCTAATGTACAAAAGAACTTACCAGTTTTGATATTCCATATCTTCACAGCTTGGTCGTCACTTCCACTGGCAAACATTTGACCATCAGGACTAAAGGCGATCGAGCGAACCCAGTGGTTATGTCCTTTACAGATAGAACGTCTTTGTCCCTGAAAAAGGCAAATTTCGCCATTAGAAGAACCGATCGCAAAAAACTCTCCACTAAAAGCAACTGATAAAATACTGCCGAAGGGTTCTTTAAAAAGAGAATCATCTAAATAAGCACCCGTAAGGTTCGTATTTTGAAGGTTGGCATTGGTTAAATCAGCACCTTGAATAACAGTATGGCTTAAATCTTGACCCGCTAGAGCCTCTGGATCGATTTGCAAAAGAAGTGTTACAGCATATCCAGCAAGATAACCGACTTCCTTTTCCGCTTTGCCTCGTGTAGCTTTAATTACCGCCATCAGACGCTCAGCAGCGGTTTTCGAGCGGTCAAGCATATGTTCGAGTAAATCGAGTACAGCCTTTGTTAAGTCTCTTTGTCTGTTTGTTAGTTCTCCTAGTCTGAAAGCATTAAATAAACGGTTTAGCGATACAGTAGAAAATTCTTTGAGTGGTGCAATGGGTATGACTTTACCTTGTTCGTCTACTTGACGTTGAAAATAAGAAAACCAAGTATATGCTTGAGGAGGAGCATTTTTGTCTATATTTAACGACTCTGTTGCCAAATCGACAAAGTCAGAAGCTAAAACTCCCAATTGTGCAGCAAGTTTATAAGCGATAAAAAACTCTAGGAAGGAGCGATGAGCTAGCTCGTAGTCACCATCTGCATTTCGAGTCAACATAGACTGACCCATCATGTCATAGCTCCAATGATCGATCTCTTCTGGCTCCTGTACAATAGAACCAAACAATCGGCGAATTCGGTCTGGAAACTTGCGATAGTTCAGCTGCATTTGATCGGTGACGAACATTTCCCAAGACAGTTCGCAGAGGAAATAAAGCTTGTCCGCTGGAGAAGTAAACGTGCGCTCTGCTTTGATATCCCGAGCCATCTTTTCTCGAACAGCTAATAAATAGATGTGAGACAGATCTACTGGCTGATCTGCCTCAATTTTAGGCAGCGCATCCAGGATCAAATCAATCATCACAGGTCGTCTAGCTAAATCCAAGAGTTTATGATTTCTTGTGACCTGTTCTACGATCGCGTCCCTTTCTCCTTGAGTTTTATGTTGGAGACGAGAGCAAAGCATTTGACGAATTTGTCCATCACTGAGTGTTTGTAGTTCTAACACCTCAAATTGAGGGCCTAGTTTCCTAGTTGAGGTTGGCTGTTCTGTGTCAATAGAATCTAATAAAGCTGCATTCAGGAGAGAGCGACCTTTTTCTATCTTAGGAAGATGCTCAGCACGGCAGGTGAGAATAACCTTGGCTCCTGTTTCTACAACCTTAGCTAGCTCCCAAAAGTTATCAATTACCTTGCGACGATCTACCTTACCTGCCATTTCATCAAAACCATCGAAAATGAGCAGGAGCTTGCCCATACTATTAAGTTGTTTAAAAACTAAATTAGTGAGGGGGATATTGTGGATGGAAAAAAAGAACCAAGCTAGAACATTCTCTACATTAAGTGCTTTAGTATAGTCCCGCAGAGGAATAAGTAGGGGCAATCTTGGTCTGGGAGTGCCTTGTTTCTTTGCTTCCTGATAACGTTTTAAAGCAGTCCAAGCATAGTGAAATGCAAACCAGGTTTTGCCAGTACCGAACTCTCCCAGAACTGATATGTGTTTTTTGTCTGGATCGTCTAGCCAGCGATCTATATAGCCATCAATCCAGCCATCTGCCTCAGCGTAACGACTGACTATCGGTTCTCCTGTAACTGGGTTAATTCCTTCTTGTTTAACACAGGCTAAAGGAACATAAGTTTTGTCATTAATGCCCCGCTTCCTCAGTTGTTCTTCTAACCATTTAAAATATTGTGTAAAGTTGACGCCCTCGTCTATGACTTCATCGAAGGTGTAACAAAATAGTTCCAGTTCTCTCTGTTTTCTGTACTCTGCGATCGCCTCACTAGCAGCATGACTAAATTTAAGTTCTTTTGTTTCTCTGTACTCTGCGATCGCTTCGCGCACAGCCCGACTAATACGAAAATCTGCAACTAGCCATCCTTCATTTGGCTTGTACTCTTTTACTGCTTGACATAAACCGTCAAGGTGGTTCAGGTTAGCTTCACCTTCAACACCGCGTGCCAGGATGCGATCGTATCCCCCTCGTTTGGGGATATGGACGATCATCTCAAAATAGTCCTCTTGCCTTCTGCCACCAGGTATCAATTCATAACCCAATGCCTCAAACCAAGCTCTCATTTTCTTTTCAAGCTCACAAGCCTCTTTAGAGTTTTGACTCGTTTCATGTCCTTGAGGAAAGAAGCTTTGCTCACCTTGAGTTTGGAAATTTAAGTATGAAGATGGGGACGACCAACCGACCTCAGATAAATCTGACTGACTCGATGGTTGAGACACAAGGATGGCATCATCCACACCCAAGTCTATATTCTGGACTTGCAAAGATGCGTTGTGGCTTAACAATGCTCTTTGTAGAGCGGCACGAAAATTTCTTTTGCTGACTTCTTCTCCCAAAGCCTCTGAAAGCAACTTCCAGAACTTATGGCTCACGTCTCCCTTCAAATAATTAGGTTTATAGGGTGAGCCTTTTGCCATCTTTTCATAAGTCAAACCCTCCCAAGATCCGCGCAGTACAGTCAATTCTGGGTCAGTCAGCCTCCTACCTTTAGCTTTGTACACTGCTGACTCTACAATCTCGAGAACGTCTTGAAAATTCATGAGACAGTGGAAGGTGAGGATTTTTTATCATGATAAAGCATGAATTGACCTATTTATATATTTATAAGTATATATACTTATAAATATAGGTTATTCATAAACATATCTTTATGAATTTTTTAATTTCTTTCTGATTCTCTTTAAGCTGAAATGATAGTAATGCTGTTAGTATTCGACTCATGCTCAAACTGGTGGTTGTCACTGATACTCTTTGACAATTATTTTACCAACTGTTTTTAATAAAAAAGCATGTAAATTCATGTTCAATAAGGATTGTGTTATCATGGGAAGTTATGTTTATGAAGAATTGTATGGCAGCAGAAAACATTTCCTATCAATTTCCCCTGGTGATGGGATGCTAATGGATTTGTCAGAAGACAAGCATCCAACGCGATTATATGGATGGGGATACACGGGGGAAGCTTTGAATGTAAGCAAAGAAGGGACTTATTTTGGGTTTGTCGTTGATGGTCAAACTGATGTGATTTCCTATCACGCAGGGTTTGAGCTAGCCTTTACCCTTACCAAAGGCATGTACTTTTGTGTCCCTGCTGGGCCTTTGTCTATTCGTGGTGGATGCGGGATCGCGATCGCAAGTTTGAACTACCGTGGAATGTTCATGGTTGGGGGGCCGATTGAGGAAAAAGGTAGGTTGCGTTACATGGATGGTTGCTCTGATTCCCTGTTGATTCCACCAACAATTAAAGGCGATCCCTGTCTTAACCACTTACACTTTCCACCTGGTATTAGCCAGACGCGACACACTCATCCTTCCATCAGAATTGGCGTAGTTACAAGCGGTGAAGGACATTGCGAAATCCCAGAAAATGAAGATGGAACTGGAGAAGTTATTAAAATACCCTTGACTCCAGGTCAAATATTTATTATTCCACCCGAAGGTCATCACAGCTTTTTTACTAAGGACAGCACGCTAGATATCGTTGCATACCATCCAGATAGTGACATCGGGCCAACCCATGACGATCATCCGATGGTGAACCGAACCTATGTCAATGGCATATCGGCTAGGAACATTGAGGAAATTAGAACGAAAGCTATACTCTAAGATAACCTAATGACCATATTCATACTTTAACATACTTTGGCAATCAAAAATAAACATGATCAAACTTGATTTTTCATAAATTACATTGTATGCTGGATAACAAGTCAGGCTAAAACCCTGATTTGAACAATTGAGATAGAGTAGCCCCATGCTGGAAGGACTTTTCGGGACTCTGCAAGCATATCTACCCAGGGAGTATCAAGGTTCAATACCGCGCACACTGATTGTAGAATGCCGCATGATGAGGGGTGGTAGGTCTCCAGAGTTCTTAGTTACAATAGTGGGGCATCCGAACAAAGATTTTCGATTCCAGAAGGCAGACATAGACACATATATATTGAGACGTCAGCTGCTGTTGAAACCTTGCGGTGTGGTGTTAATGGAGAATCGGCTTACTGCGATCGATTGCTTAGAAGCCGGCTTGCTGAACATTTTTCAGACCACTGGTTTTGGAGATGTAACGCTTACATTTCAGAAGGGCTTTTTTATCTGTAAAGTGGCATTCTCTTATCGAAGAATCTTAGAGGCTGCCTAAAAATCTATAGTTTTGCCCCTTCAGACACCAAGCAGTAAGACAACTGATGGTGAATATTTAAAAAATGAATAAATTGTCTGACTGTCCAAAGAGAGTTGGATACCAACCCAGGGACTAGTTTACGTGGAGTAACACGCAACTAGTCTCTTTTTTTTTCAAAACAACGTCTACACGAGGTTATTTCCTATGGACTGTAAATACAAAGACCACCCTTTTCCCCCTTGCCGATTTGAACAACATCCTCGCAATCCTAATATCTATTTTTGCCCCCACTGCCGAGAATCATACGACGTGAGGGAAGTTGGAAATAAATTTCCTACCTGGCTGCTGTTAATCATTGCAATAGTCATTTTAACGATCGTTGTTGGTAATCCTAAATCTGTTCAGCTTCGTGAGGATAATCCTCCCACTCCCACTTATAACCCTGGTGAGGTGGAGTAGGACTGCTGCATTCGTCTCTCCCTTTTACCCTAGTCAAAGATTTTGTTTACTGAGGACGCAAACCATGAAAACTAATTTTACAGATGACTATAACTTGCTGTTCAAACTCGCTACTAAGGGACTCAAGTATTTTCTGCTGAGTCTACTTGGTTTTGCGATCGCCTATGTTATGTCTACTGTTTTTGGTGTTGTTCCTATTGTTCAAATGCTGCGGTCTGCTATTCTATGGCAATGGTTGTTACGTATATTCCTGTTCATCTTCTGTTTATTTGCGATCGCCATGATTATAGATTCTTGGAAATAATATCATGCGATCGCTAGCGTATTCAGCATAAACTGACCGGCGTTGCTGAATCAAGATATGAATTTACAATTCACGGGTATGTAGAGACGTAGCATTGCTACGTCTCTACAATGATTTGGCATCGAACTACAAAAATGTATGCACACATAATTCAT